>CAIXFE010000015.1 GCA_903918675.1 uncultured bacterium | reverse complement strand
TAGAAATTAAAAATTTTATTTAATATATTTAGACAAGATGGCACTTAAGAAATACAGACCATATACCCCATCTAGGCGTTTTATGATCGGATATGATTTTAGTGATATCACTAAGAAGAGTCCAGAAAAGTCTCTTACCAAAACCATTGGTCGTACGGGAGGAAGAAATAACTCTGGGAAAGTCACCTCTAGATCTATGGGAGGTGGGCACAAAAGATTATACAGGATCATCGACTTTAGAGGATATGATAAATGTGACATCCCAGCAAAGGTCGCAAGCATCGAATATGATCCTTATAGGACTTCTAGAATTGTCCTTTTGCATTATGCTGATGGAGAAAAAAGATATGTCTTGTGACGAAAAGGTGCCACGGTCGGTACGACTGTTATCAATTGAGAAAAATCTCCTATCGTCGCAGGCAATAGAAAACAACTCAAACATATCCCAGAGTGAGTAAATGTATTTAATCTGGAAGTCACTCCATTTAGTGCTGGGAAACTGATCAAATCTGCTGGTAGTTATGCAGGTATCGTCGGTAGAGATGAGCTTCAGAAAAAAGTATTTATCAAGTTGCCTTCTGGAGAAGTAAGAAAATTCAATGAAGATTGCCGAGCTACTATCTGAGAAATAGGGAATGATCAACATCAAAATATCGTTATCGGAAAAGCAGGAAGACAAAGATGGCTGGGTAAAAAACCACACGTCTTAGGAAAAAATATGAACCCTGTGGATCATCCCCATGGAGGAGGAGAAGGTCATTCACCTATCTGATCCAAGAGATGACAAAAATCATTCGCTGGAAAACTTGTGACTGCGGGTATCAAGACTAGAAAGAAAAAGAAGTGGTCAACTAAGTTTATCGTATCTAAGAGAACAAAGAATTAAGGTTGAGGGTTGAAAGTTGAGGGTTGAGAGGTTGTATCTACAAAGAGCAATGAGGCGATCTAGATAGAATAAAAAAGATACCAACATTATTCATTATTAATTATTAATTTTTAATTATTCATTATATGTTATGGCGAGATCGTTAAAAAAAGGTTTCTATGTCAACGAGAAATTGCTGCTCAAGGTAAAGAAAATGACGGAGACTGGCGATAAAAAAGTTGTGAAGATCCGAGATAGAGCGTGTCATATCGTACCTGATATGATCGGATTTACTTTTGCTGTGCACAATGGTAAACAGTTTATCAGTGTCTATGTCACTGAAGATATGATAGGTCATAGGATAGGTGAATTCGTCCCTACTAGGACATTTAGAGGACACCCATTTTAATTAGGAATTAAGAATTAAGAATTAAAAATTGAAGATTTATAATTTAAAACTTACTGAACAATGGAAAAGAATCTGACCGCGACACTTAAATATGCATTATTGTCTGATAAGAAGATGGCAGTGATTGCAAAATTAGTCGTTGGTAAAAAAGCACAAGATGCATTGGACCAATTACAGTTTATGCCCAAAAAATGAGCAAAAGCTTTGGCAAAAGTCGTCAAGTCCGCTCTTGCAAATGCAACGATCAACGGTGATGCCGATGCAAGCAAAATCTATATTCAGAAAATATTTGTAACCAGAGCGCCCAAACTCAAAAGAGTGAGATTTGTATCCAGATCTAGGATCAGTCACTATGTGAAATATAGATGTTTTGTGAAAGTGTTTTTACATGTTAAATAAATCTCAGTATGGCATCAAAGGCAAATCCAATAGGAATGAGAGTGGGGATCATGAAGTCACGACCCTGCGAACGGTTCGCTAAGCAAAAAAGACAGTGAGGAGATTTTTTCGTCGAAGATATAAAGATCAGAAATTTTGTAGATGCATATTTTGTGAGGACTGGTATTTCCAAGGTAGTTATCAGAAAAACTGCTAAAGAAGGGGAACTGATAATCTTCTCTTCTAAGGTAGGAGTCTTGATGGGTAAACAAGGGACTAAAATAAAGGAATTTGAAGACGCGCTTAAAAAGAAATTTGGTAAAGATATCAAAGTAGTGATCAAAGAAGTAAAAATCCCAGAGCTCTCTGCCAGAGTCATGGCTGAATTTATCGCTACACAATTGGAAGCCAGAATGCCTTTCAGAAAGGTAGTAAAGAATGTCTTACAGAAAGTCATGGAAAAAGGTGCCTCTGGTATCAAGGTCCAAGTCTGAGGAAGATTGTGATGAGTAGATATCTCTAGGACAGAAAAATTTATCGAAGGAAGAGTATCGTTACAGACATTTAGATCTGATATCGATTATTACTATCTTCAAGCGAGGACAAAATATGGTATGCTTGGAGTCAAAGTATGGATCGAGAAAGGTCAATTGTATGCTCACAAACAACAACATGAAAATGCAGTCAAGAAAATAAGTTTATAATATAGTCTTTTATCCCTATTGTTTACGTATCATGTTATTGACGCCAAAAAGATGGAAATATAGGAAGCCGATCATCAGGTCTATTACCGGGAAAGCTTATAGGTGATCTACTGTAGCTTTCGGTGAATTTGGACTTAAAGCGACTACAAGTGCTTATATTACCAATAAGCAGATAGAAGCTGCGAGAAAGGTTATCGTCAGAGCTATCAAGAAAGTCGGTAAATTATGGATCAGAATATTCCCTGACACTCCATTTACTAAGAAGTGATTGGAAATGCCTATGGGAACTGGAAAGGGAGACGTCGATATCTATACTGCCTTGGTAAGGAAAGGAAGAATATTGTTTGAACTTGCTGGTTTGCCTAGAGAAATTGCTCAAGAAACCATGATCAAGGCATCTAAGAAACTTCCCGTGAAAGCGAGATTTGTGGTAAAAGGGGAAATAAAATAGAGGTTTAGTATTTTAGGGGCTTAGAGGTTTAGAATTGTAGAAGTTTGGGAACTTAGAAGTTTAGGTGCTTTATCCCCGCTTAATTAATAAAGAAAATTATTTAATTGTTTATATTAAAACACATGAAAGGAAAAGGTTTATTTATGAAAGAGCTCTCTGAAAAGACGATCAAAGAACTTGTCGTGATGAGGAGGACGCTGAAAAAAGATCTCTATGATTTGAAAATGAAAAATGCTATCAAGGGGCTCAAGGAGACTCATAAATTATGAGATCTGAAAGTAAAGATAGCAAGAGCAAATACTGTTTTAGCTGCTAAAATAAGAGAAAAAAATGGTGATCATATGAAATAAGAGCATCAAAGAACTTATCGGAGAGGTCGTTAGTGATAAAAACGACATGGCTCGTACTATCTTGGTCAAGTCCGTGAAAGTACATCCTTTGTACAAAAAAAGATTTGTCGTGAAAAAGAAATATTACGCTCACGATGCTCAGAATATCTCTAAGCTTGGAGATACGGTCAGCATCAGAGAAACCAAACCCGTAAGTAAAACTAAAAAGTGGCTCATCGTAAAAGTATTGAAAGGATAATTTTATCTTATTAAGTTGTTATATCCATGTTGAAAGTACAATCTGTTGTGGTAATAGCTGATAATACAGGCGTTAAAAAAGCCATGATCATAAGGATCCTCAAGTGATCCAATGCTGATAGTGCTATGATAGGAGATAGAGTGATGCTCGCTGTCAGAGAAGCTTCTCCTACGAGTAGCATCAAGAAATGAGAAGTGGCGCAAGGGCTTATTGTCAGAGTAAGAAAAGAAATCAGAAGGTCTGACGGTACCTATGTAAGGTTTGCTGACAACGCTGCGATTTTGATGTCGAAGGATGCAAAGGGCGAGGTTAAGCCTATCGGGAAAAGAATATTCGGCCCTGTCGCGAGAGAATTGAGACAGATGGGATACAAAAATGTAACGAGTATGGCGGAAGAGACGGTTTAATAGAATTAAGAATTAAGAATTAAGAATTAAAAATTAAAAATTAAGAATTAAGAATTAAGAATTAAGAATTAAAAATTTTAAATTAAAAGTCATTTATTATATAATATTGGAATTATGAAAAAATTAAGAGTAGGAGATCCGGTCATTGTCATCGCTGGCAAATATAAAGGGAAAGTCTCTGTCATTGAAGCGATCGCTGGTGATAAGGTCATCGTCAAATGAGTCAATGAGGTCAAGAAGGCGGTAAAAGGAAAAGGATTTATGAAAAAAACCGCGCCTGTCCATGTTTCCAATATTATGTATTATCTCGAGGCAGAAAAGAAAGCAACGAAGATCAAAATCGCTGTGGATAAGAAATGAAAGAAGATCAGACAAGCACTCAAATCTAGTGCTCCTATCAAATAATTTATTTTATCGTATTTATCACTGGACTAATGAATAGCGTAGAAAAATTTAGAAAGGATGTACGTCCCGTACTGCAGAAACAATTGGGGGTCAAAAACATCAATGCAGTCCCAAAGCTAGAAAAGGTCATCGTAGCTGTCGGTATCTGATCATTGGCAACGAGGAAATCTCTCAAAGATTTCGATGAATTTGATAAAAATCTTATGAAAATATCAGGACAGAAACCACGCATGATCAAATCCAAGAAATCTATTTCCAATTTTAAATTGAGAGAGGGACTTCCCGTGATGTTGCAAGTTACTTTGAGAAAGACGAAAGCGCATGATTTTGTAGATAGATTTGTGAAATTAGTATTGCCGAGAATGAGAGATTTTTCTGGACTATCAGACAAGTCTTTCGATCCTCAAGCCAACTACAGTATCTGAATCCAGAATTATAATATCTTCCCTGAATTAGCATTGGATGATATCACTATCCCTATGGGACTTCAGATCACGCTAGTGACTAATACTAAGAATGTCGCTAAATCCAAAGCACTGTTGCAGGCATTGGGATTCTTGTTTAAATAGATCCTAGGTTCTAGAAACTAGAGTCTAGTATCTAGAGTCTAAAAAAGTTTATTTATTTATTATATTCATAATTAGATGGCAAAAACTTCGCTTAAAGTAAAGCAATCAAAAATGTATGAGAAGAGATTTACCGAAGGGAAAGAGCTCAAACAACCTACTAAATATTACAATAGATGTAGATTATGTGGAAGATCAAAATCTTACATGAGAGATTTTGGTGTCTGCAGAGTATGTTTGAGAAAATATGCAAGAGAATGATTGATTATGGGACTGAAAAAAGCCTCTTGGTAGAATGGGCGTTAGAACTTAGTACTTAGACCTTAGATTTTGTTTGGGGGTGGAAAATAAAAAATTAACAGTAAAAACATTTATATTTTAACTGTTATCCCATGGAAGCTTCAAGTAATACAGTTCTATCTAGTGGTGAGAATTGAAGTAGTGACGAAGAAACGCTGCTATCGAATACCAAGAATGATGTTTCTAATGTTATGAATATGGTTGATAATTCAGGTCATTATACTGATCAATATCGAGATATTAATAATGATTGAGCGTGTTAAGCTCCTATAGACTAGATCCAAAGTATAAAAAAACTTCTATTTATTCTTAAAGTATTATAGTAAATGACTTATGTTAATGCACCTATTCATGACCTGTTGATCAGGATCAAGAACGCGTATATGGCGAGAAAGACCACTGTAGAAGGTGTCGTTCTTTCTACTTTCAAAATATCTATTTTGGAACTGCTCAGAAAATATCAGTTCATCAGAGATTTTGAAGTCCTAGAGATCAAGGGGACAGTCAAAAAGACCATCACGGTCCATCTGAAAAAGGTAGTCAATCCTGTCGATGATATTCCGCATGTAAAATTCTTTTCCAAGCCTTCTAGGCCATGGTATGTAGGATACAAAGACCTGAAGTTGGTCGCGGGTGGTAAAGGTATCGGCATCATCTCTACCAATCAAGGTTTGATGGCTACTCACGTAGCGCATGAGAAGAAAATAGGAGGAGAACTTATTGCTGAAATTTATTAGCACTTAGAGCTTAGAACTTAGACCTTAGAAATTATTTAGAAATTAAAAATTGAAAATTAGAAATTATTTATATGTAATTATTATACTATGTCTAAAGTAGGAAAAAAAGTTATTGCGATCCCCAGTGGAGTAGAGGTAACGATCAACGGAAAAGATCTTACGGTCAAGGGACCTAAAGGGCAGCTTTCGTATACGTTTCTCGAGGGTGTAGATGTAAGTGTCAAAGATAATGAGTTGACCGTATTCGTAGCTGATGAAGAGAAAAAAAATCTCTGGGGCTTGACGAGGACATTGATCGCAAATATGGTTGAAGGAGTCACTCATGGCTATGAGAAAAAATTACTTATCATGGGAGTAGGTTTCGCTGCTAAATTAGAGGGCAAGAAATTGACGCTTTCATTAGGGTTCTCTCATAAAGTAAACTTTGATGTCCCTGCGTCTATAGATGTGAAAGTAGAACAAGATGCCAAAGGAAATTTTGTCATCACGCTTGCAGGTATCGATAAACAATATCTTGGAGAGATTACTGCGAAATTGAAGGCGCTCAAAAAACCTGAACCTTACAAAGGAAAAGGTATCAGATATGTAGATGAATTTATCAAACTCAAACCAGGAAAAGCAACTAAGAAATAATTTTATTTTTGTTACATCGTTTCCCTATGCAAAATCTCAAAAAGATGAAAGGAGAAAAGGCTATCAGATTTGAAAGAAGAAAGATAAGGATCAATAGCAAGATCAAGGCCACTCAGCCTGATTTTAGGATCGTGATCAACAAATCAAATATGTACATCAGGGCCCAGGTTTTGGATGCGACTGGTAATGTTGTCTTGTGTATCTCAGACAAGGGCATGAAAGGCACTACCAAGACAGAAAGAGCAGACCTTGCTGGACAGAAACTTGCTGATCTTATGAAAGCAAAAGGCATCAGCAAAACAGCCTTTGATAGAAATGGTAATCTCTATCATGGAAGAGTAAAAGCAATGGCTGATGGATTGAGAAAAGGCGGTATGGCTATCTAATATTTTTTATCTTATATTATCGGTATATTCATGGCTTATGGAAATAAAGATAAGACGAAAAAGGAATTTGATGAGTTGTTATTGGAAGTAAGAAGAGTGACCAGAGTTACAACTGGAGGAAGAAAGCTCTCTTTTAGAGCCACTGTTTTGGTGGGTAATAAAAAGGGAAAGATCTGAATCGGTGTATCCAAAGGTCTGGATGTGTCTTCTGCGGTGAGCAAGGCATCACGTGAAGCATACAAAAACATGTTTCTCGTCCCTATCACGGAATGAAAGACAGTCCCTTATCTTATCAATACGAAGTTTAAATCATGTCTCGTCAAACTTTTGCCTGCAAGTAGAGGTACTGGTCTGAAAGCTGGATCTTCTGTCAGAGCCGTATTGGAATTGGCTGGATATGAAAATATGCTTTCTAAAATCCTTGGTTCAAATAATAAATTAAATAACGCATTGGCTACTATCAAGGCATTGTGTAGTTACAAGCATGCTGCGTTCTTCAATAAAGTTATCGCTGAAGCTGTAGTTGCAGAAGAAGAAGTCGAAGATGAAACTCCAGCAATCAAGGAAGGAGAAGTGATTCTTGATAAAGGAAAGGTTGTTGCAGGGTGAAAGATTGAAGGTGAAAAATCGCTGTCATCCTGAGCCAAAGCGAAGGATATAAGTGATAAAAAGGCTCCTACCAAACCGGTTGCGCACAAGGCTCCAACAAAGAAACCCTTATAAATAAGGACAAGTAAATTTTATACTTATTATATACGCTTATGAAATTGCACGAACTTACAAAAAGCCCAGGATTCCATAACAAGCAGAAAAGAAGAGGAAGAGGAAATGCGACAGGGACAGGAAACTATTCTGGAAGAGGACTCAAAGGACAGAATTCTAGAAGCTGAAGTGGAACAAGAGCGTTTTTTGAATGAGGACAGACTTCTATCGTCCAGAGACTTCCTAAGGCGAGAGGTTTCACAAGATACTACAAACTCGTCGATAATTTCCAGGTTGTAAACCTAGGAAAACTCAATCGAGACGAAAGGATCTCTGACACTATGGATATCAGTAAGGCAGTATTGAAAGATCTTGGATATATCAAAAACGCTAAAGGATTAGTTAAGATCCTTGGTGATGGTGATTATACCAAACATCTTAAATTTGTCGATATTGATGCTTTTTCTAAGTCTGCGCAAGAGAAGATAGACAAACCAGGAACTGCTTCTAAAGTCGCTTCCAAAGTATATTCTAAGATAGTGAAAGGTTTACAGTCCAAAGGTAAAAGTTTGAAGAAAGTCATGAAAAAGATAGCACCTAAGGTTATAGAGAAGAAAGTTGAAAAGAATGTTGGAAGGTTGTCCTTACAGGATAAAGAAGGAGGGAAAGTGGAAACGTTGAAAGTGAAAAAAGAAGTACAAGCTCCTGTAGAAAAGAAGATTGAGAAGAAAGTTGAAACTGTAAAAAAAGAAGTCATTGCCCCCGTAGAAAAGAAGGCTCCTGCTAAAACTGTTGAGAAGAAGGTCGTTGCAACTAAGGTGGTTGCTAAAAAACCAGTGGCAAAGACTACGACGAAACCCACCTTGATGGCGGGTAAACCTGCTGCTAAGAAACCAGTAGCTGTTACAAAGCCAATCGTCAAGAAGCCAATTGCTAAGAAAGCTAAGTAAAATCTTTATGTCTTATTGATTTTTCCATGGAAAAATTTCTCAAAAAGATTCAGGAAATACGAGAAAATCCAACTATAAAAAAGAAGATTCTTTTTACGCTTGTTATTTTGGCGCTTTATAGATTGATGGTATTTATTCCCGTTCCATTCGTCCATATCTCAGCTTTGATGACCAAGACCTTGGATGCTAGTGCTACAGGTTCTGGCTTGAACTACTTCTTGATGCTCTTGGGTGGATCTTTCCACAATTTTTCACTTATCGCAGTAGGTTTGGCTCCTTTCATCAATGCGTCTATCATCATGCAACTCTTGGGATCTGTCGTCCCTAAGTTGGAAGAATTGACGGAGTTGGGAGAAACTGGCCAACAAAAAATACAGCAGATCACAAGATATCTCTCTATACCTTTGGCGTTTTTGCAGTCTATCGGTATGGTCTTCTTCATCAACTACTTGCTAGGAGGAAACGTGATCTCTACTTCATTACCAAGCGTCATCATCACTGCACTTACTATGACGGTAGGTTCTGTGTTCCTGATGTGGATGGGAGAATTGATCACAGAAAAAGGTGTCTCCAATGGAGTATCTCTTTTGATCTTCGCATCTATCGTATCTGGAATCATCCAAAAAGTATATTCTAGTGTCTCAAGTTCTGCAAGTGTATGGGGGGTCGTAGTCTTTATGCTGATCATCGTTTTGGTCCTCATCATCTTGTCTATCTTCATCCTCAAATCTATCAAAGAGATCCCGATCATCTATGCAAGAAGAGGAAAAGTACAAGAATCTTCATCACTACCTATCCCTATGAATCCCGTAGGTATGGTGCCTATCATCTTCTCTATCGCATTCGTATCTCTTCCATATCTGCTTTCTAAGCTGATTACGCAATTCCAGCCGATGAATACCAGGCTGGTCGGTATGGCCAATTGGATAGAGGCCAATCTCAATATCTATGCTCAACAACCAGGAGTGCTTGCGATCATTTTCTACTTTATCTTGATCGTCGCATTTACTTTCTTCTATACTTTGATCGTCTTCAGTCCAGAAAAGATCTCTGACAACATCCAGAAAAGGGGAGGTTTCGTACCAGGTATCAGACCGTGAAAAGAGACAGCAAAATATATCAACGGTATCCTCATGCACTTATGTCTACGAGGTGGAGTAGGTTTGGCTATCATTGGAGTCTATGGATATGTCCTCAATTACATCCCATTTATCCAAGATATCGTCCAATCTATCTGATCTCTCCCAGTAGTCGTCACCGGTTCTTGAGTCATCATCATCGTAGGTGTGGTCCAAGAAATTATTGGCAAAGTTAAAACTGATATGCTTATGCAGAGATATGATAAGATTGATCTCAATACAGTAGGAAGAAATTTGAAGGGAATGTAGCCCGCGGAGCGGGAGGTTGGGAGGTTGAGAGGTTGGGAGATTGAGGCATTGTCATTGCGAGCCCTCCTTGGTGAAGGACAAGTCGAGTTGAACGAGACGTGGCAATCCACATTAAATCAATTTAAATCCCAATAACTAATATACCAATTACCAATAACGAAAAATACTGATTCAAACGAGGGTTTGGGTCGGTTTTTTTTGTTTGTGTTTGGAGAGTGGAGGTAGAAGGTAGGAGGTAGAAGGTAGAAAGTAGAAAGTGAAAAGTAGAAGATGGATGAGGTAATGGCAGATTTTTTCAATAATAAAATAAAGTCGCAGAAATTCGGCGACTTTATTTATTGGTGGTAGGAAGCGATTATAAATCGCCTATTCATTCTTTTTCGCGGTCGCTTTTTGTGCAACAGCGTTTTTGTTTATTTTCCGGGTCATTTGTACTATGGCTTTTGCTGCGGCCGGTCCCATCTTAAAGGCTGAAAGCCAGTATTTATACCCGTTTTTTATTGTTGTGGAATCTACTTCAGGGAATTTTTTTATGAATTCCTTTTTCCATGGTTTCCATCCAGGATGTTGCCAAACTCCCTGTTCTTTTCCTGTGGTCTGAATCTTATAAAATTTCTTGTATTCAGGAATGTATTTTTTGAGCGGCAAGTCTCCCAGGTAATAAGGGAAGAATGTAGTATCAACGGCTTTGATTAACAGTCTTTCTTGTGCAGAAGCTATACACTCTGATTCCGAGTTGAATACTTTTTGGTAAGTTGCGACCGATTTTATAAAATTAGCTTTCAGGTAAACATATAGATCTTTTCCGAATATCTGCTGCAACCGGAAACTAATTCCCTCTAAATCCATCGTGTAATCCCCCTGATTCGTAAACCAGTAGCTTATATTCGGAATATCGAGTCCAAAGAAAGGAATTTTTGCTTTGAAGAGTGCTACGCCTATTTTACCATCTATTTCCTTAGAAATATCTCTGAATATTTCTTTATTATTATACTCCTGTTGGAGTGAGGTCGAATCTGCTGTAAATTTGGATTTAGTAGTGGTCAATACCGTGTTCTTTTTTGTGATTTCTTTGTTTAGTTTTCTAATCTGCTTATGCAACGAGTCGCTGCAAATGCAAATCTTGCGGTTGTAATGGTGCCTCATAAAGAAGCCCCCTCCTACGAGTAATAAGATTAATACGACGATGACTCCCCATGCCCATCTTGGGGTTTTGTAAATAGTACTTGTTAATACCTGGGCTTGCGAATTGCTGTTTTGATTTTCCATTGTTTTTAATTTTTTTTGAGTGTTAATAATTGTTTTTGAGTTATTGTTCTTAAATTTGAATAGTTTTTAAATTTGAATAATTGTTTCTTTGTTGTTACTTTGTTAATGAATCAATTTGTCGTTGGATTCCCTTATATCTCGGATAGTCCGAGAAGAACTTTGGGTGTCTCAATAGAAACGAATCCAATGCTTCTTTCTTCTTTTCCGAGGTGATTGTTTTAGTGGGTAGCGCTACTATAAACTGGACGTTCTTTGCTATTGTATCGTGGTTCTCTGCGATATACGTGATATCGTTTTTAAGAGATTCGATACTTTTGATTTCTTGTTTGGCAGATTTTATTCCACCATCTATGGTTTCCTTAACAGCATGCTTGCAGCAGCTGAAGAACATTATCATCAGAATTGCTACCATTCCGAAGATGGCTTTGATTTTTAATAGTTTTGTTTTCATATTTGTTTTTCTTTTTTTTGTTTGAGTCTATGTTATAAGTATTTTGTTGATATTGTCAAGAGTAAATGGCGGCAAATCGTCTGAGGGGTGGAAGGTGGGAAAGTGCGAAGGTTGGAAGGTTGTGGAGGCTAGGAAGATAGAAGAAGTGGCGTGCTTTCTTTGAAGAAAATCCCCCGCCGTTCCGGCCCTCCCCCTTTAAATAAAGGGGGGACTTTAGAGGCGAATTATTTGCTCTTATTTGTCAAGGGTAAGTCCTTGGAGAAGGGCTAGTTTTTTGACGGGGAGAGGATTTGGGGTATAATGGAGTTAGATTAAAGATGAAAGATGAAAGATGATAGATGAAAGATTTTGGAAGTAGGCTTAAGGCATAAGGCTGAAGGAACTTAGAGCTTAGAACCGAGCCGCAGGCGAGCCCCGCAAGGCGGGGTTAGAGCTTAGCGTTTAGACCTTAGAGTTTAGATCTTGGAGCTTAGACCTTAGACTTTAAAATTCTGTCATTCGTGTATTGTTTGTAAAATTCACTTGTCCTGTAGGGAAAATTCTTAAATTCTAAAATTATTCATTATGATTTCACATCAAAGAGTAATGGCACTTATAGGGATGATGGCGCTGAGCTGCTGGTTGAGCTTTATTTTTGTCGATGCGTCCTCACCCCGTCCTTCGGACACCCCTCTCCTTCAGAGAGGGGAAATCATTTCTCAAATTTCAGGTGTGATAGCAGATCAAACGACGATAAATAGTCCGTCCGTAGATTCTGGGATAGAACAGTCACACGGTTCAGCATTCAGTCCATTCTCTCTTTCAGGCCAAGACGGAGCGCTTAATTTCGATCAAAAACAGCAAAGTGTAGAAGATATCACTATCTTGAAGACCTTATATGATAAAAGTATTACTCCATGAAGTGGACAGGGAGATACGCAGATCCTTGTGACCTTGATCCGCCATCTTGCAGCCAACTATCAATTTGCTGATGCAAATAAGTATCTCAAACAATTGATGCTCATGCCTGGATATGAAAAAGTTTTGGATCCGAATGTGATCATCTCTATCCTTTTGCAAGACAGTTCGATCTCCTATGAGACTCCTGACTCTATCAACAGCTTATTGCCTTTGATCACGGAATATAGGTCTGAAGGGTTATTGACGCAGGATGATGTATCTTTCTATCAAGGCTTGATCGCGATTCGATTTAAAAAATATATTGATGCTAGCAAAGATTTTTCTACGATCAATACCGTCACCTATCAGCCATTGATCCAAGCATATCAGAAAGCTTTGTCGGATTTTTCTGGCAGTAAAAATACTCCTGCCTATTATCAAGATGCTTTAGTGGGTCTCAGTATGTTCAAGAACTGATACTTCTCTATCGCGAAAAATCTTGCGCTCTGAGCAGTCATGCAAGATAATGATTATATTTTGCCGTATCAGATTTTAGCATATGCAAACTTTCTCAGCAATAATTTCGATGTCTCTGCTCAGTACTTCTTGAAGTTGGCAGATTTTGATCCTGTGAATAAACAGAATTATATCTTCCTCGTCGGCGTATCGTATTATCGGATAGGCGACTATGATCAATCAGTATTATATCTGGATCAAGTTACTGATCCTTCACTGATGAGCGATGTCTATAGATATGAATTATTATCTTACTTGTCAGCGAATGATACCGATAGCGCATTACGTCTCTGGCAGAAATTACTGGGGCAGAGTGACATAGGGCCTTCTGATTTTGAAAGCTTCTTCAAAGCATTTTACTATACTCCTTATAGCAATGGACAACCTTTCACTTTGTATCAGGCGAATGAGCAGCTGGCAAGCATGTATCAGACGAATTGTGTCTCCATGCTTTCTTCTGGACAGCAAGATGTCTGTGTGTATGGTGAAGTCTGACAATTACTAGCTCATCAAGATCGGACTTGAATGGCAGACAATCTCTTGTATCTCTCTCATAGCTATCATCAAACTTATCTCTTCCACGTGCTTGGAGATTATTATTTTCAGAATCAACAATTCGCTCTGGCCAAAGATGCTTATTCTCAAGCGCTAAGCATCTGCAGTGAGCCGAATGAAGAGACGATATTGAAGGATAAGATTGCGAAGGTTGGGGAATAGGTTGAAGAGCTTAGAGCGTAGCACTTAGACCTTAGATTCTTGAAATCTGTTATTCGTGATTGGGGAGTCGGGAATCGGTAATTGGCTTAAGGCTTAAGGCGTAAGGCTGAAGGACCTTAGAACCGAGCCGCAGGCGAGCCCCGCAAGGCGGGGTTAGCGCTTAGACCTTAGATTGGTTTGAAGCTTAAAATAGAGGGCTTAAGGAAAATTGTTTGAGTTGAAAATGGTATGCATTATGATATACATGAGCTATGCCGTTTCGTATATCAGCCATTTTTTCTTTGTTATTCATTTTGCTCTCTTCTCAGGTGCATGCGTACTCTGGGCAATTTATCCAGTCGATGCCTGATACTTCTGAATATTGTAAAACGGTAACGATCTGTTGATCGGCGCCCAAAGAATTTACGTTGATCATGGATTTTTCTCGTGAACTATTGAATGCGATCAAAACGATTTGAACGCAATGAGACTATCTCGGTAAATACGTCAATCCCAACTGGTTTCAGTGAGATACCTTTGCTCCTCCTGCACAAAATATCATCGATAAATGAGTAAGAAATGTCTGACAAGAGCTAGATTTTTTGCTCGCGGATACCGCTATCTTTACTTCTCCTCAGCAGTGATGAGGCATCAAAGATTTGCTGGCTGGAGTGATCGTTTTGTTTAAGAATGACGTTTTTGCTAGGGATTTGAAGGTCGTAGAGGCATTGGATTCCTCTGTTACACAAAAGAGATATGAACTCGGACTGTGATGAGGCCGACTAACTAAGGTTAACGATGCGAACGTGAAAAAACTTCAGCAAATTATTACTACCTACCAACATAAAGGACTCTTAACCAGTTCATCGTCTATCTCTCAAGGTGTGCTCTATAATAATATCACTGCACTGGTGGGGAGGATCGATACGGCGATGAAATCATTTCTCGCGTTAGATAATATTGATCAATTCAATACTTGGACAAAAGGTGGAGATAATGGTATTAGTATCACTTTTTCTGGAGCCCTCATGGCCAGTATGCAGAGGCAATATAGTTGTGCGAGAGGAAGTTCTACGGTCTCTGATACGGGTGAGGTCATCACCAATATCTGTGATAAAAATTCTCAGCAACTCAATGCAAATATGGATAAAATAAGCAATGATGCTAAGGCATCAATTGCTGCGTCGCGTAAAAAAATTGATGATGCATTTATCCGTTTGAAATCTGTGATCACATCGTCATGGTCAGACATGTTTACTTTGAGCAAACATTCTCAGGTGACTACTGATGATGGCGGAGCCATTTCCAAGTGGAGATCGTTGCTTGTGGATAACGAAACGAAAACATCTTCTTCATCATTGGATGCGGTGAGGTATACCAATACAACGACAACTACGACTGCTACTGATACGGACTTCGGGACTTGGATGACTGATAGTATGCGTCCATTGTTAGCGAATCAAAAAGTAGATTTGGATGCGGCGAATTTCTGAGAAGTGAAAGATTTCTCAGCGATGTTTGATACGATAGGCAGACAGATCTTGGCAGTAAAATTGCTTTTATGAAATAAAGATACGGATGGATCATTGATCAAAGAATTGAGTGATTCTTGTAAACTGCAGTGTAGCACATCGGTAGGATGCCAATAGTCAGATAACAGTTAATAGATAACAGTTAACAGATAACGGATAACAGATAACAGATAATGGATAACAGAGGATGGATCCTTCATATAAAAAAACACCAACATTGTTAATTCTTAATTATTAATTCTTCATTCCTTCATTATGCGCGTACTTAAATTCTTCATCTTCTTCTCTGTGTGTATCGTTGCCATGGCTAGCTTTAGTAAGGCTGAAGATTTTTCTGCAAGTTTCGATACCTATATGACCAAGACAAATTCCGCATTGAAAGCGGGAAGCGCTAATATCACTAGTATCAAAATGCTCATCAAAAATTATTGCTCGTCGGTATTGGCGCAGCAAGGATTTGCTGACAATACTTTCGCGTATTCGGCGCAACAATCTGTCTTTGTCTTTTTGCTCTGTCATAATGTGGCTTGAACTTCTAGTGATATAGCGGGATTTAGCTCTGTGAATGATGGATGATTTTTTAAATTGCTGACGTTTCGTGAACTGGGCATCGTAGATAGAGATATCTTAAATCTGTATAATTCGGGGCGTGTGATGCCAGATTATTGTGATCCTACGAGAGATATGGATCAATGTAATCTCTCCAAATATATTTCCAAACTCTTTACTACGATCATCAATGAATACGTCAACCTGAAACAGCCTTCTTTGTATGGTGTAACGGTGGCGGACAAAACAGATGCTGATCTCGAGCTCCAGGCAAATGATTTTTCATCGGAGTATTTTAGTGGTCTCCAAATCTGCGACGATAGTACTCAGCGTCTCTATCCTCAGACCTGCAGGATCATGAAAGGATATATCAAGCATGCTGGCGATCTTTTGGCAGATGTAAGAGTTTTTGACGTGCCGACCGTATTGGATACTGATATCACTATAGGGACCTGTACTGCGACAGATCCAGCATTTAATCTGTTCCTCTGTGGACTGTATGGAGATAAGAGTAATTCGCTTCAGCGTTTCCTCAATCTCTCTTACAATGAACTTTTCTATTATCGCCTCTTCATCAGTTATTATACCTTGATGCTCAAATCCAATGCCTCGACGATATTAAATATTCCGCAGACTTCTGTAAACAATGAACTCTTTACGAGGATCACGACGTTCAATAACGAATTTACCTGGGATCAGGAAGCCTTTTCTTTGACACTCAGGATGATGCGTGATCTGTATGCAGCTTTTCCTCTCCATATCTGATTTCTGATGTATCAGGAAGATCTGGAGTGAGTGGGGCAACAATTAACCAAGATAGTGACGCCACTTTATACCTTATCGAGTAAACTCAAGAATGTACAGCAACCGTAAATATTTCTTCGTGTTTTTTTCCCTTGTGATACTGGGTATCGTGCCTAGGGTTTTTGCTGTAGACGTCTCCAAAACTTTATTACAGGCATCGCAAGAATCGGCTGATGCTTCATCGCTTTTCGCTGGGAAATCACAGGTCAGCAATCTCTATGCGAAGAGTCTGCATCTTGCGAAGCAGAATGAAATTGTTTCCACTCAGCATTCTCTTGACCAAGTGGTCGCCTATTACAATGCCCTATCGTGTACGGTGACGGCAAAAGATGTCCTCTATGTATTGTATAATAGTGACCAATGATTTAGGACATTCTTTACGCAGGTTATCATCAGAGAATTGGTCCCTGGCTCACAAGTCCCTTCACAGGAAGATATTACGAAGAGCTATTATCGTTTCTTTGCTTGTGGCAAAAAAAGTATTGCACCTACAGCGCAGGACTTTACCAATCTGCAGACACAAATTAGCGATCTGTATTATCAAAATTTGACAACTACTTTTTTGGATACAACGATGAATCAGGATAATTTTGGCGAGGATCTGTTTCGAAATGGAAGCACATCTGATAGCGATTTCGATCTGCTCAAGGATATCAATACCTTAGGAGATACGTTCTTCTCGACTTTCTCCGCGGCGCCTGAGATTCTTTTCTATAGTATGCCGACTTCTAGTTCCTTGGGTTCCCAATGATGATCGCAGTGAGGAAATGGATGATGAGGTAACTGATGAAATCTCCCTCCCTCTACAGGATCTACGTGATGACAACAAGCGCCTTTATTCATAGGAAACAATTCATTCTCTCAGAATAGTATTCAGCCATCTGCTGATATCCAAAATTTTTCTCAAGGGAATTCAGTGCTTGGTAATGCTATTCTCGGATCTACTTCATCACTCTTACACTCTACTCAGATAGCAGATCCTGATGTACAACAATTCTTAGCGACTACAGATCCTTCGACCTATGTGCAATCAGATCTCAATTTTGTCGTGGGCAGCCAATGCACTTCATGAGCTAAGCCACTTCCTGCACCACAGACAAGTAGCTGATCATCGATCTCTGATGAAGCATATATTTCTGGATTAGAGAGCTTCATCGAAAATGCAAATATCAAAGACGTCATCAATGCAGGCTTGATCTCATGATTTGCTGCCCACTATCAGACTATCGCTCAACAGGTGGCTCATGCTTCATTAGGTGGGATCTGAGTAAATTCTCCTGAGTCTCAGACTGCCGATGCGGTGGCCAATACCTATGCTGAACAGGCTTTTGGGCTAGGGGATTCTCAATGCGATGCTTCTTGCGCGGGGATGTCTTTGTGAGCGCAGATGCAATGTCAGTTGGGGTGTGCAAGATCTTGCATCAGTCAGTGTGCTGGATTAGGGGCCACAGATAAAGCTTTGTGTATCGTCAATTGTTCGTGTTTCATGGTCTCTGGGCCTATCGGTTCGGGTGGCGCTTGGAATCAGATAGAAAATATGTTTAGTATCAAGTTTTGTAAGGCTCCCGTTTCTACTACAGACTCGGCATGAACCACATTAATTAGTTTGGAAACAAATTCTCCATGAAAAGTAGTGAGTAGTCTGGAAGGGATTTTCGATGAGATTGCTGGGATTTTGGAAGGACTCAAAAATAGCGGGAAGACTGTCAAATACGTCAAACCAAAAGAATTTCTAGATCCTTCTATAAAATTGAAGTTCGCAGATATTTTAGACTTCAAAATTTTAGTCGACTTTAAGCCCATCTTTCCTAAGAGAACGGTCACGCCTACGCCGGTGACCACCGCCACAGATTCTTCATCAGAAAATTATAATAAATATGTCGTCATCTCTGATGTCGCCAAAAATAAAGCTGAATTACAACCCTATGCTACTCAGGCAGAGCTGGATACTGATGTCCAGGACATGCAGGATGTTGCAGATCTCACTCAATCATCTCCATCTTCTTCGGCTATCACGGTCGCACAAAATGGTAAGTTTGCATTATTATCAGAAGATATTATGGATTTCTTAACTTCGCATCAAGCATTCTGGAATCAATTATCTACGAGTTTGGAATCCTTATTGGAGGATACGATTGTGCTAAAAGGAAAGATTGAGAATAGCGACTAGGGTTGGGATAACAGTTAATGGATAACGGATAATACGAAGAACATTTATAGAATTTTTCTGGCCTCTTTATTGTGCAGAAAGATATGAAAAAACAAATCATAGAAAATTGTAGAAAGCTTTTGGCTGCGTATAGAGATTGAAAACTTGGGTATATGAAGATGCCTGAGGATGAGAATCCATGATTTTCTAGTGATGAAAATGAATTATGTTTGGCTTATTTCACTTTGCCGATGGCACTGAATTATCAGAGAAATAGTTATAAGTTGCGAGAAAGTGCTCTGCAGACCTATCAAGATCCAATGACGAAGGATGTCTTTGATGTGAAAAAATCTGGCTTGATGAGCGACGATGAGCTTAGAAGAAAATTGATGAAATATAAACTCGCTCTCCAACCCAATAAGCATATCCAGACATGGAGAAAGATTTCTCAAACCGTTGCTGAACATCGGTGATCATTTGCCCAGTTTTTTGTGGCTGTGGATAATGATTTCTTGATATTGCAGGACATGGTTCAAAAGCTCCACAAACAAGGATTCCCGTATCTTTCTGGGCCAAAGATATTTAATTATCGATCATTTATTATCCAAAAATATTGAGGCATTACTTTAAGAAATTCAGAATATATCGAGATCGCTCCTGATACTCATGTGACTAAATGCTCAGTGAAACTGTGAGTAATTACCGCTCAAAAAGCAGAGAATCTCACGAAAGAAAAAATATCAGAAAAATGGCGTGCAGTGCTGAAATGAAGTGGAATCGCTCCTATTGATATGCATTCGCCTCTATGGTTTTGGAGTAGAAATAATTTTATGTTTGAATTGGAGTAATTTTTAGAAAAATCCCCCGGCTTCGCCACCCCCTTTGCCCCCGTAGTTCTACGGGGCTCGCTTCGCTCGAAAGGGGGACATGATTTTTGTGATTCTATGAGATAAATGCGCTTGTTAATAATTTCATAATGGCATAAGAAAATGCGATGACGAGGACGCCGATAATGGCGTTGGTGATTGCGGTAGTGCCTCATCCGGCTTTACCTCCAAATATCTCTGTAGCATAAGCATATCCTGCATAAATGATCATGATCCCTCCGATAACTAATCCGATCTGAGACAAGAATCTGACAAAATATACGACATAATCTAGTAAGGTATCTCGTGTCATGATGCCTGATGCTAATTGGTTGCCTACTTGGCCTTCCATAGTTTTTGCTTTCTGATTGTAGATGTCTCGGACGTGACCACCACTCGAGCCGACGGCTGTCACTGCTTGCGTGACTTGGGTTCAGCTTTCTGACTGAGGAATGATTTCAAAATCATTATTGGTCTGTGCGAGAACAGGAAGCAGGATGTTGAATCCTATGAGGATCGTGAAGAAAGATCAGATAAGAATTTTTTTCATTGGTATTGAATGAGAGGATAAATAGAGACGACAGAGGTATTGAATGAGAGGATAAATAGAGACGACAGATGTTTAGTTTCTTAGCGGGTTAGATGATTAGGACTAAGCACCTAAACCTCTAAGCCCCTAAAAGACTATTTGCTGCAAGATTGGGATGCGGCGGCTTGTTGGACCATGGTGGAGAAGAGACTCTTGATATTGTTGATCGTGGTGATGAGGGTCATCATTCTATCTTCGATAAAATATCCTTGTGTGTATGCGAGGGTAGTCTGATGCAAGAGCGCGTTGGATTTTTCTATCATGATCGTCTTGGTCTTGGTATATTCATCGTTGATCCTTTTGGTAGCTAATTTTTGGCAGCTCTTGTAATAACTATTGTTATACTCGCCAATAGTTTTTCCACCGATTTTTTTATCATAAATATCTTTCATCACTTGGCAGAGATTGTAATATTTATCTGCGAGCGTAACATTTGCGGGTGAGTTGTAATTGAGGATGAAGTTACTGAAAATCGTCTGATTTTCGTCTGCGTCGATCCTCGAGAGAAATGCTTTCCTGCTTCGATATTTCTGGTAGCCCGTCATG
>CAIXFE010000014.1 GCA_903918675.1 uncultured bacterium | reverse complement strand
CTCTTAAATCAATTTTTATTCAACGAAGCTAAGCCACATTTCTTACATTTTTTATCCATGGTAAATAAAATTTAAGTGATAAAGATGGTTCATCTCTATCCTTTCTGCCTATTTTATCCACCCGTTTTTGTCCAGTATCTCAAAAAATAATTTTTCTTCATAATTTTCAATTTTAAAAAAAAGCCCATCTCGGTTATTCCCAAGATAGGCGGTCACCAAAGACGACCGCACTCTATCAAGAGTACAGAAATGATAAGCCAGCTATCATTTGTGTATCCCTGATAAAATTAATTTAAAAGTCGTCTTCGATGCTATGAGTGTAAACTCTTCCCTTGTGTAAGGTACTAATGTTTACGGCGAATCTTAATACAAGATTCGTAGGAGGTAATAAAGACCAATGCCTTAACTCGTTTTTGTTGCATTGTTTTTTGTTTACGTCACCAGATTAAGGGTATAAGGAAATATATCAAGGAGCCGAAGTAAGAATCCACTATACTTTCGTTAGCACATGAGTGAAAAAGTAGAGATGAACCTCTTGCTATTTACAAAAAAAGAGCCACAATCGAGTTAATGACTCTTTTTCCGAAATATATAATGCAAATTTTTCTACTTTAGAAATTGACTACTGGCACTACATTAGCCCCTGTATCTGCTTGAAATTGCTCAGCCTTTTCAAATCCGAATAATCCAGCCACAATATTGGTAGGGAAAGTACGGATCATAATATTGTAGGTATTGACGGTATCGTTGAAATTCTTTCTCTCCACAGCGATCCTATTTTCTGTGCCTTCCAATTGAGTCATAAGATCACGGAATGCCTGGATGGATTGTAGTGTAGGATAATTTTCTACTACAGCAAGTAACTTAGACAATGCTGATGAAACATCTCCTTGGACCTTCTGGTATTGTGCCATAGCGGCAGCATCGTTGATATTGATATTCGTAGCAGTAGCTTTTGCCCTAGCCTCTACGACAGCAGTCAGGATACCGCTCTCTGTAGCCGCAGCGCCCTTGACCGTGTTTACAAGATTTGGGATCAGATCCAACCTTCTTTGGTAGACGTTTTCTACCTGGGATCGGGCAGTTTTCACAGACTCATTCCATGTCACAAGTCCGTTATATTTTGATCCTGTCCATAAGATCAAGATGATGATAACTGCGATGATAATCCATCGAACTGTTTTCATGTGAAAAGTTTAAGGAAGTAAAACGGTACTATAATAAGCAAAACTAACTACATTTCAACAGATTAACCTAGTATGGAATTCCTAATTTCTAATTTTCAATTTCTAAAGAATTTAGAACTTTTAATTTTTAATTTTTAATTTTTAATTCGAGCGAAGCGAGTTAATCCCCCGCACCTCCTCATCACGATCCGCCTCCTCATCAGCCGAATCCTCCTCATCAGAAGCCACCCCCAAATCATCAGCCGCCGCCAAATCATCTTCCTCCGAATACGCCGATACCTCATACAATAGCGCCAATAATAAGATAAAGGAGAAGCGTTCACGCCACAACAATTCAGACGAAGAGAGAAAGCAAAATAAATCATCATAAAAGTATAGGAAGGACAATTTTTAATTGTTTTTTGTGTCTAACGATTTTCATAGGTTTTTTGGGATCACGCGGAAGCGATCTTCTCAGAAACATGCCCAAGAGAAATCAGATAAACCCAGCAATAGGAAGATAGTTTTCATTATCCGATGTCGTCGCTGTCGAAGATGTTGTATATCCTACTGGCATTTCTCCACTCAAAATTTGAGCACTTCTTTCATAGAACACTTTTACCGCTCCATAAAAATCACCACTGTTTACCAAAGGACGGATGTCGTTTTCTATCACCTGTGAAGCCATCAGATCAGGATATGCTCATTCTAGTCCATAGCCGACCACAATCCTTATCTTCTTTTCCTGGGTAGAGATAAGCAGCAAAAGACCATTATTCGCCGCCTTCTGTCCGATGCCATTATCTTTAAATACTTTCATCCCGATATCTATGAGTTCATTGCCATTCCTATTTGGGAACAGGACAGTAACAAGCTGGTTGGTAGTCTGGTTTTCATAGTCTTTGGCAGTCGCATTGAGATCAGCGAGTTGAGTCGTCGTCAAGGTATCAGAAAAATCGGTGACCCATTGCGTCAGCTTAGGAAAATTCATAGGATCGACCTGTGTTTGAGCGAAAGCGAAACCAGCAAATAAGGAAAGAACTACTACTAATGAAAATAATTTCTTCATCGGAATAACTTAACACTTAAAACTTACTTGTCCTGTAAAGGGGAACTTAAAACTTCCAAGAGGCTAATATGTTCCATCTCCACTCTTCGCCTTCAAGTCAGAGAATTTCATAATTTCTTTCTCGAAATATACTTCTACCTCGCCGATAGGCCCATTTCTATTTTTCCTGATACAGATATCCGTTGATCATTTCTTATCGGTATCTGGATCATAATAATCTTCTCTGTGCAACATCATGACGGCATCGGCATCTTGCTCGATCGCACCAGACTCTCTCAGATCTGAAAGCTGAGGTTTTTTATCCACTCTTTTCTCCACTTCACGAGAGAGTTGGGACAATGCCATGATCGGAATCTCAAGTTCTCTAGCCAATTCTTTCAACCCCCTAGATATTTCAGAGATTTCTTGGACTCTATTACCAGAATATCATGAACTTGATCAGCTCATCAGCTGGAGGTAATCGATGATGACCAAATCCAGTGTTCACTTCTCTATCTTGAGTCTTCTAATTTTTGATTTCAATTCGGGGATTGTCGTAGATCACTTATCATCGATAAAGACATTCGTCTTGGAAAGCACTTCCAATGCCTCTCCCATGATCGCGAAGTCTTCAGTATCCATCCTCCCTTTGGTAATCTTATGCATGGGGATGCCTGAGACCATAGACAAAATCCTGTCTGCTATCTGTTCCGAACTCATTTCTAGAGAAAACATACCGACACTTTTATTTTGATCGACTGCCATATTTTTCAATATATTCAATGCGAATGCCGTTTTACCCATACTTGGACGCGCGGCCAAGATGATCAATTCCGCAGGTTTAAATCATCCGAGTAGCTCATCTAGTCATCTATATCATGAGAAGACCTTTTTATCATTTTCTCTTTCTGGGTGATCCATGATATCGACATACTCCTCTACTCTAGCTGTAAGGATTTCTCAGATGGAATGGACCTTCTCGGCCATATTATTTTGTGTCAGATCAAAGATCCTTTTCTCTATCGTCTCCAAAATATTCGCTGTATCTTTTTGCTCGTACACATCGCCAATAATTTTCTGAGAAGTTTTGAGGATACTCCTGAGGACAGATTTCTCCCTCACGAGCTTCACATATTCCGCACAGGAAGACGTACTCATGAGACAACCAGAGATCTCATACAGATAATCATTTCCTCCTACCACATCCAGAAGATTATTTTTCTGTAACTGATCTGCGACCGTGAGGACATCTATCGTTTTACGTGCAGCTCGAAGTTCCTTGATCGCCTGATAGATATAGGCATGCTCCCTCTGGTAAAAATCTTCTGGCGTCAGCAAAATCCCATCGTAATAATACATGAGCTCATTATCCATAAGCGCACCACATAAGACCCCTTTTTCAGCATCGATATTATGAGGAGGTAATTTGATATCTTCTAGACTGACCATAAGAATAAATGAAAAATTAAAAATTAAAAATGAAGAATTAAGAATTATATGTAAAGGCTCTCGCTGAATTTTACTTCGAAATGCACAAATGGCTAAAGTAAGCCAAATCTTCGTTATGAAAAAGTTCGTATGGAGTGGCATAATTGAGTATTTTTCTTGGTTTCTTGTTTAATTTGGTTTGTAGGCACATTATTTCGTCATCT
>CAIXFE010000013.1 GCA_903918675.1 uncultured bacterium | reverse complement strand
TCCCCTTTTTCTGGTGCATTGACCTGTAGTAATGGATTGATCCAAGGGAACTATCAATATTATAAGTATACTATCAATCAATGTTCTGCGGGGACGCCTCATTCATGTTATTTTACTTGAGGGAATGGACTACTGCAGACGCTTGTGCATGGGTATTCATGAACTCGATATTCTACGACTGGAATAGCATTTCCTCAAAATTGTAGTAATGTGGCAGCGACACTTAATTGTTTTAATGGAAATATCATAGGAAACTATCAGACCTATAACTATCCTACTTGTACTCCGCAAAATCAACTCGTCAACGGTGTCGACCTTTCTCTCTCTGGTTCTCTATGATTACCTGGTGGGGCTACTGTCGTCGCTCAGTGAACAAGTCCTATTTTCTCTCTCAATATCAAAAACAATGGGGATCATATCGCCGCTGGGGTAAATGTCCCTGCCTGATTTATCTCCTGTATGTGGACCGATCAGAATATTTCTGTTTATTCTTCTCCTATAATTTCCGCATTTGTTGTGAATACTGGCACACAAAAAGCCATCGTTATCCAGTTGAGTAATCTCTTTACTCAAAGCATAACCCCCGCGACCAAACAGATCAGTTGTAGCATCCATCCTTCAATGCTGACAGGCGTCACAGATAACTATCCCGCGAATAATACGCGATCTACAAGTATACAGGTACAGGTCGCTTCGAGATTTGATCTTGCTATGGAAAACAGCATCACCTCTATCAAAACGAATCTAGAACCTGCTGAAGCCGCTGTAGGTGCCAATGGAATACAGAATTTCGTCTTTGAAAAAGTGATGGCTATTTTAGTCCCTTTAGTCGTCGTAATCGGCATCTTGCTGGCATTGCTTGGATTCTATAAACTCATGTTTTCTACTGAAGAAAAAGCTGTATCCGATGGGACGAAATATGTCATCTACTGACTTCTCGGCGTTATCATAATGATGAGTGCCAAATATATAGGATCTGCTATCTTCACTATCATTACGAATTCGACGGATATCAAAGGATTTCAAGTGGCTCAATCTCTGTATGATAAGATATTTTTCCCCTTTATCAAAATCGCTGTCTATGTGGTCCTGGGAGCGATGTTTGTCATCCTTGTCTCTCGTGTGATTACGCTCCTTTTCGGTACGGATGCTGATGCAAGGAAGAAGGCAGGGACGATTATCTGATGGAATGTTTTGGGTATGCTCGTCATCATCGGAGCAAAACAGATCGTAGAAGCCGTCTATGGAAAATATGCTGCCGTAGTACAGGATACTTCCAACCTAGGGCAAATAGGGACTGGGATCCTCGCCGATAAAAATATTCCACTCATCTATCAAGTCATCAATCGAGCATTGTGACTCGCTTCGCTCGTCGTCCTTATTGTCATCATTGTCCAGACGATCAAATTGCTGATGAAGCCAGATGATCCGAAACAACTTACCAGTATCAAAACCAGTCTCATATATATTTTCATCGGCATCTTGGTCATAGGTGCAGGATATCTGATCGTAAATTTCTTGATCGTGAATTAGTGTTTGGATTCTAGAGCCTAGAGACTAGAGTCTGGAGCTTAGTATCTAGAATCTAGCATCCAGTACCTAGAAAGCTTTTTTGTTTGCAATTTACGGACGAATTTGTATCATCATTCGTACCGCTTTATTTTTTTATGTAGATGGAGATGCGTACGTTACTGATTATTGTTATGATATTGGCAGGTATCGTTTTTGTAGGGTCTGTTTTGTTGATGTCACCTAAGTGAGGAATCGGATTGGGAATCTGAGGACTCTCCGGAGTGAGTGAATATGGAAGCAAAAAATGACTTGAAGGGAAACTAAAGAAAGTAGCCATAGTTTCTATCGTGATTTTTGTCGCCATTTCGCTTATTTTACCTTATACCGCAGCCGGGTAAACGATGTTCGTTATCGACAAAAAACTCGTGAAAAGGGTACTGAGATATCTCTTTTTCGTAGCCCTTTTGGCGTGGATACTGATAAGTATCTATATAGGATACCAATATGCTTGGTTCTCTTCCGATCAGCTTAGTAGCAAAGGGGGCACTTTTGTAGAAGGCATTTTTGATACTACCTCTTATCTCCCTTATCTGCGCAGCGATGTTCAGAGTCTGTTTTATCAAGGACTCTTATTTAATAGTTGTCTCAAAGAGAGTGACAATGGATCCATTGTCAGTGATCTATGTGATGTGACCACTACTGACAATCAGACCTATACCGTCACACTCAAAAAATGAGCCATTTGGTCAGATGGGACGCCTGTTTCACAAGACGATCTCTATTTCACCTATAATGATATCCTCCGTGAGAATAAATGGAATATCAATCAATTGAGCATCTATAAAGATATCGTCATCCTCAAAGATACAGACAATAAGATCAAGATCAGCTTCGCTTCACCCAGCGAAGACAATCTGATCTTCTTTCTTAATTATATTCTGCCTCAGCACATCCTCAAAGACTATGATATAGATAACTATAAAAGCATTTTCTGAGTGAAACCGGTATATACCAATTGTGCGAATCTCGTAGCCGATTCCTCTGACCCGTATAGCCTGATTTTCAACCTCGTGAACTGCCCAGACACGAACCTCAATTTCTACCAAGTCAAAGACACACAGACCTTCGATGCATTCAGAAACAATCCTTCTCCCATGATAGATGCCTATGTGGGGATGGAGACCTTGAATGGATATATCCCGGAAAATCTTCTGACCAATAAACTTGTGACAGTATTTTTCAATACCAATTCTAAGAAACTCTATGTCAGGACAAGGAGAGTATTGTGAGGTCTCATCAAGCATAACTTCTATACTACCGGATACGAATCATTTATGCAAAAAAATAATGACGGACTCTTTGATGTCTTCCAATCTACTGGAGGAAATGTGAAGGATCTTATCAATCGCGATTATTCAGATGCTAGTATCACCAAGCAGGATCTCTTGGATATCAATGTCCAGAGCCTCCCTAAAACTATCTCATTAAGCAATGAGAATCTGAAATTAGCTTATTTCGTAGACACCGGATCCAGTTTCCCTATCACGTTTTCATTTGCTAAGAGCTATGATAGAGTCTCATTGGAATATAATGGGAACGCCTACCCTCTTAGCTATACCAAGGCCAGCAAAACATCTGACTACGTCATCGGCGGATCCAGTAAAAATTTCGCGACCGGATTGAATAAATACATGATCTATGGATACATCAAAAAACAAAAAATACTTATCGCCTCATTGGATATCTACAATATGATATCCACAGCACCCACTGTCTCTGATGATACCGTTGGCACAGGGGGCACAGGGGAAAATAAAGTAAAGCTTACCGTCATCTATTATGATAGTCCATTGTATAATTTTGTAGTGGAAAGGATGCAACGCATCTTTGAAAATGCTGGCATTGCGGACAATTTTACCTTTGAGAAAATCGCCACTCCCGAAGAGTTGCAAGGAAGGTTAATCGTCGGAGATTATGATATTTTAGTCAGCTCAGTGGATATGGGAGCTAAAAAAGATCTCACTAAATTGTTTGGTACTGCTAACTCAGAATTAAATCCTTCACAATACCAAAATCAAAAACTCACCTCACTATTGAGTGATTACATGCAGACACAAAATAGTAAGGAGCTCGTAGAGATCAATACGACATATTCCAAAGATATGCCTTTTGTCATCCTAGGAAAATTGTATAGTAAGCTCAATATCAAGCCTGCCTTAGTGGACGAACTTTTCGGTTCTGGGAATAATTTCGGCACCATTGATGAATCCAATCGAAGATCTCAGATATATCAGAAACTCAAATTGGTAAATACCATCCACATCGATGGAAAAAAGATTTGGAGCAGAAGTAACTTTGTGAAATTTTTACAACAAAGTTTGAAATAGATGGGAGAACTTAGCTCTTAGACCTTAGATAAAAATTTATTATTTTCCCATTATTCGCGTATGTTATTAGATCAAATTCTTCAGTATATACCGATAGTGATTATACTTGCTGTCTCACTATGAATGCATGAATATGCCCATGCATATATTGCTTATAAACTAGGAGATCCCACTGCCAAGCTAGCAGGCAGATTAACACCGAATCCGTTGAAACATATCGATCCTATATGATTTCTCATGATTTTTTTTATACATTTTTGATGGGCAAAACCAGTTCCATTTAATCCAATGTATTTCAAAAATCCACTTAAATGAGAACTTATGACTTCATTGGCATGACCTGCAATGAATATGTTATTGGCAATTTTATGAATGATAATTATCTTAAGTTATTCTAGAATAGTTGGGATTGCACCAACCGATATTTTTGTCATGAATCAACTCGATCCGATGAATATGTTTCGGATGCTTTTTGCACAGATAAATATTATGTTGGCGGTATTTAATCTCATCCCTATTTTCCCTTTGGATTGATACAGATTAATAAAAATATTTCGGAAAAAGGCTTCTGATAAGATGGAACAATATCCTATGTATTCTTTTGCTACTTTAATCCTTATATTACTTGTTCTTGCTAACACAGGGATTCTTTTAATTGTTACTGAATTCATTTTCAAATATCTGTTTATGTTATTCTGACAAATTTTCTATTAACGAATGATTAAGAAATCTGTAATCTGCAATTTTTTAATCATGTAATTATTATTTCAATGTTAGATAAATTAACCAATATAGAAAAGAAATATCTCGAACTCAGAGAGCAATCCATGGATCCTGAGATCATGTCTGATCAAAAAAAATCTATACAGATCAATAAGGAGATCTCGAATATGCAGGATCTTTACGATCTTATACAAGAATGTAAAAAATATGAAGAGCAAGTAAAATGAGCGAAAGAAATTATTTGAAGTGAAAGTGATGTTGAGATGCTAGATATGGCTAAGGAAGAATTGAAAGAAGGAGAAAATAAATTGGAAGAACTGGATCAAAAAATAAAGATAGCACTTCTCCCTAGAGATCCAAATGATGATAAGGACGTATTCTTGGAGCTCAGACCAGCGGCAGGCTGAGATGAAGCGTGACTTTTTGGTGCAGAATTGCTCAGGATGTACCTAGGATATGCAGCGAAGAAAGGATGGAAGGCTGAAATTATCGAAGAACAGCTCTCCGACATCGGAGGTGTAAAATTCGTGATGCTCAAGATTTCATGAAATAAAGTCTATTCTCTGATGAAGTTTGAAAGTGGCGTCCATAGAGTCCAGAGGATCCCTTCTACGGAATCGCAATGAAGAGTCCATACGTCGACGGTGACCGTGGCTATCATGCCAGAAGCCGAAGATGTAGATATCAAACTAGATCCAAAAGATGTAGAGATGGATACCTACGCAGCATCTAGTAGCTGAGGCCAAAATGCGAACAAAAACCAGACAGGGGTCAGGCTGCGTCATATTCCAAGTGGATTGATTGTAACGATCTGAGATTCTAAATCACAACTACAAAATAAAGATAAAGCGCGATCTGTTTTAAAGGCGAGGTTATATCAAATCGAGATGGACAAGAAGACCGCCGAGACGAAGTCCATCAGAGGCGATCAGATCTGAACCTGAGATAGATCAGAAAAAATTAGAACCTATAACTATCCTCAAGATAGAATTACTGACCATCGTATTCACCAATCATGGTCTAACTTACCCGTCTTTATGACGGGAGAAATCGATGACATGATCAATGCTTTGGTGCTAGAAAATCAGACGAGGTTATTGGAAGAAAGTATGAAGTAGGGTTGGAGTGTGGGAAGGTGGGAGCGTGGGAATGTGGGAATGTGGGAAGGTGTAGCTGTGTTGTACAAAAGCATCTTACAATGGTAGAATCAACCGACAAAAATATACTTGGTATAAAACTCCGCAACCATCACTAGAGGTGGATGTATCATGGAGTTTTTTTTATTTTGTTGTTAGCAACGATTTTAAAAAAGCCCCGCGCTAAGCGAAGCTTTTCTTATATCTAAGGTCTAAGTACTAAGTTCTCCCATCTACTCTGCGTCCATTGCCTTGATCTTACCTGATCTTTCTTCGATGATCTTCTTGGCAACATTCTCAGGGACTTTTTCATAACTTGCGAAGTGCATAGATGATTGCGCTCTTCCCTGTGTATTTGATCTCAGATCTGTAGTATATCCAAACATCTCTGACAAAGGTACTTTAGCCTTGATCACAGCTGCATTTCCTCTCTTGTCTTGTCACTGAATCATTCCTCTTCTAGAAGAAAGATCTCCCATCACATCTCAAACATAATCTTCTGGGGTCACTACTTCTACATCCATGATAGGCTCCAAAATAACAGGACCTGCTTTCATAAATGCATCTTTGAACGCTTTGTAAGTGGCGATCTTGAATGCAATTTCTGATGAATCCACATCATGATACGATCCATCGTAAGGGATGACTCTGACATTGATGATAGGATACCCAGCCAATACTCCTTGAGCAACTGTTTCCTTCGCTCCCTTATCGATCGCAGGGATGAACTCCTTAGGGATGACACCTCCTGTAACTTCATCTTTGAATTCGTAGTCCTTCTCCATATTTTTTTCCAATCTCAATAGCACGTGTCCAAATTGTCCTCTACCTCCTGTCTGTCTCTTGAAGAGTCCTTCTCCATTAGCTGTCTGCGTGATGGTTTCTCTGTATGCAACCTGCGGTTTTCCAGTAGTGACTTCTACTTTATGTTCTCTCTTGAGTCTATCTACGATAATCTCCAAATGCAACTCTCCCATACCTGCGATGATGGTCTGATTACTTTCTGCATCGGTATGATATTTGAATGAAGGATCTTCATATGCTAATTTGGATAATGCGATACCCATTCTTTCCTGATCGGCTTTTGACTTAGGCTCGATAGCGATATCGATCACTGGCTCTGGGAATGTCATCTTCTCTAGGATAATAGGATTTTTCATATCACAAAGCGTATGTCCTGTCCTTGTATCTTTGAGTCCCAAGAAGGCACAGATATGTCCTGCATGGATTTCAGCGATTTCTTCTCTCTTGTTTGCGTGCATCAACAACAACCTTCCTACTCTTTCTTTCTGTCTTGTAAGAGGATTGAGTAAAGAGTCTCAAGACTTGATAATACCTGAATAGACTCTCACGAAGGTCAATGTACCTACGAAAGGATCTGTCGCGATCTTGAATGCAATCGCAGAGACAGGTTCTGCATCGTTTGGTTTTCTTTCCAAAATTTTGGTTTCATCATCTGGATCCAATCCTTTCATCGCTCCTCTATCCAATGGACAAGGCAAGTAATCGATGACTGCATCAAGCATTTGCTGGACACCCTTATTTCCTAGTGCTGAACCGCAGAGAATAGGATATAAATTATTGTGGATCGTACCATGTCTGATAGCTCTTTTGATAATCTCGATAGAGATATCTTCTCCTCAGAGAAATTTTTCTGCCAATTCATCGTCAAATAATGATAATTTATCCAACATTTCTTCCTTGTACGCCTTCACTTTTTCCATCATGTCAGCTGGGATTTCATGCTCGATCGTATCGATACCGTGATCTCATTCAAATGTGTACATCTTCATCGTAAGTAAATCTATGATCGCAGTAAACTCATCCGCCTGTCCGACGGGAAGCTGCAACACGACTGCCTTATCAGTAATCCTAGATTTGATAGACTCTACAGACATATAGAAGTCTGCTCCCAATTTATCCATCTTGTTTGCGAAGATAATCCTAGGGACTCCATATTTATCTGCTTGTCTCCATACGGTTTCTGTCTGAGGTTCTACTCCTTGAGAACTATCCAATAGAGCAACTGCTCCATCAAGCACTCTGAGCGATCTTTCTACTTCTACCGTGAAATCCACGTGTCCGGGAGTGTCGATAATATTGATCTGACAATCATGTCGAAAACAAGTGGTCGCAGCAGAGGTGATCGTAATTCCTCTCTCCTTTTCCTGCTCCATCCAATCCATCTCGGCTGCACCATCGTGCACCTCTCAGATTTTATGTTTCTTTCCGGTATAAAATAAGACTCTTTCTGTCGTTGTTGTTTTCCCTGCATCGATGTGAGCCATGATACCGATATTTCTCACTTTCTCCAAGGGCTTTCGCTCGGCCATAATAATTGATAAAATGATAAAATGATGAAATGATTTTTTTATTGTGTCATTCTGATCCCGACCCGTCGGGAGAAGAATATAATTATATCCTTCTCGTTGCCTGCCTTGGTGGCAGATAAATTCAGGATGACAGTAATTTTTCCCAATAAAAAAAAGCTCTTTCGAAACTGTATATAGTGAATAGATCCTTCATTTCAAGGCAAATTATGTTGTATACCTAGTGCTAGAAATTTGGATATAAAAATGTATACTTTGGAGACGTTGAAGCGTGGAAGCGTGGAAATGCTTAAAAAAGATTTACTTTCTATTCTTACTATTATGCTCATTTCTGGATTCATAAAATGAATGCTGGTTGGCTTATGAAGTATAGGCTTACTATGTGGAGTTTCTTCTGCCTTCGCAGGTCAGGATACGGGACAAATAGACTCGTGATCAGTGATCACTACGGGGACAATTTGTCAGGAGAAAAGCTGTAATAGTACTTTTTTTGCTCAACGTTGTGGCACTTGTACATCACCTCAAATCCAACCTAGCATAGCGAAATCTCCCTATCCTCAAGAATGGAACGATGCATATCTCTGGGCATACAATCTCTGAATAACTTCTGAGCCAACGATCCAAGATGCAGCTATGGATAAGCCCCTACTCAGAAAATATGCTGCACAAATGATCTCTGAGTTTGCTCTCAAAGTACTCAAACTCAAACCCGATACCACCAAGAAATGTGTCTTTGATGATATCAGCAACGAACCTGAGGATGTACAATATTATATAGTCCTCTCCTGCCAATTGGGTATTATGGGATTGGATTATTATGGCAATCCCGATACGTCTTTTATCCCCGATTACACTCTCAAGAGGGATCAGTTTATCACTGTCATCTCTAGGATGTTGCGATGAGAAAAATATAATATCCTTACGGGCGAGATCACTACTGCCGATATGATCCATAACTTTGCTCAAAAGACACGAGGAAAAATTCTTTATCTTTTCGGCATCTCATATACACCCAACGTAAAAATTTCTTGGTACAGTAAACATTTGGATGCAGTGAAAAAATTATCTGTCATCACAGACTACAATCCGGCCATCACAGAGACGAGAGGGTATGTCATGGTTACCTTGAAGAGAAT
>CAIXFE010000012.1 GCA_903918675.1 uncultured bacterium | reverse complement strand
TGGTCTAAAGCACAAGAGATTCTGCATCTTCAATAAGCAGTACTCTGAAGAAGAATACTCCCAAACTGTTGCTCGTTTCAAAGAAAAGATGAAAGCAGAATGAGTCTACGGACAATTCTTTCCCTATAGCATGATGTATACCTGATTCAATACGACCTTAGCCAGATTTTTTGTCCCACTCAGCAAAGAAGAGATACTGAGCAGAGGAGGCTACCGAGAAGAAGCAGACGGCGTGAAGATCGAGGGAGAACATTATGATCTGCCAGACAGTATTTTAGATACTCCAGAAGATATCTCTAGTAAGGTGATCATCTGTGAAAAGACCGGGCAGAAGTTTAATTTTGTCCAACAATATGTCCAGTTCTGTCACAAACAGGGGATCGCTTTACCCAAAGAGACTCATCTAGAAAGGCTGCAGGAGAACTTTATATTCTGCTCGTCTATTACTCCGATCACGATCCAAGATGCAGAAGGAAAATCATTGACGCATTACTACCCACAATCGCTTGGATTTAAGCATATTTTGGGTAAAGAAGAGTATGAGAAAAAAGTGTATTAAGAACATCTTTATTATATAAAGATATCGCAATGTTAGACCAGGTTCTTCAAGATTATGGACTCTCTGAGAAAGAATCAAATCTTTATTTGGCATGTCTGGAAATGTGATCGGCCCCTGCCAGCAGTATTGCCAGGCGTCTAGGTGAAAACAGAGTGACGGTGTATTCAGCTCTGAAAAATTTAGCGAAAAAAGGGATAGTAAAAGAGGGTATAAGAAATAGTTCCACTCATTACAGCGTAGCATCACCACAAGAATTACTGGCGAGACTTCAGGAAAAGTGCAAACATTTCCAGGAGAAAATACCAGAATTTGTGGCTATAGAAAGTAAGCTGGATAATAAGCCCCAGGTGCAGTTTTTTGACGGTTTAGGATGACTAAAAGCATTATATACCGAGATAGGTAATGCCGCTAAAAAGATGTCCCCAAACGATAGCTATCTTACGTTTGTGGGTATCAGAAATATAGATTCTCGTTTTCAGAAATTTCTAAAAAATGAGTTCCTTGATATGAGAAAGAAAATAAAGATCCCATCCAAAGTAATTATGTCCAAACAAAAGTCAGATTACAGCGAATATCACAAGGCCAACTATTCAACACTGGTTATAGATGATCCCGTTTTTGACTTCGCTGATGAGATTGTAATCTATGGCGAAAGCAGGGTGGCGATCATAATGTATACTTCAGATGAATTGTGTGGTCTCAATATAACGAGCGTTACCCTATACAAAGCACTAAAAAGCATCTTCCAACTCATCTGGAAACTGCATAATAAAAAGTAAATTCCTATTGCCTTTTGATTGCTTTTATGTATAGTAATAATCTCTTATTACTATTGTTTTTTTGATGAGGAAATTCCCCTGAAAAGAACGAATCGGAACTACAGTACATAATGTATCTGAGATGTTCCAGGCGCTTGATGATAAAGTAAATGCTCAAGCAGAATTTTCTCTATATAAAGAAAATGGGAAAATCAGAAAGATTGATAAAAAATCATTCCATCTTTCGCGCATCCCTGCATATATATGAGTGAAACCTGAAACAAGCACGGTGTACGATAAAGAATGATTGACTGCAATATTGTCCTATTATGCTCACAATACTGCCCCTTGAGAAAAGATATCTTTGAAGCTAAATAATTCTATAGACAGGTTGTTAAATCCAGAGGACGAGAAGATGAAGAAGCTTGCTTTTGAAGAAGCAAAAGAATATCTCGAGAATCTAATGAGGGAAATAGATGCCAAAAGAGTAAGAGATCTTAGAATCATAGACATAAAAACAGAGCACCCAGAATTGTTTGAAATGTTGGGAACCGAGGGAATAAAAGGTCTAGATCTGCACGAGGACGAGAGAGTTATTGTCGAAAATGGAATGTCTTCCGCCAACCTTGCTAGATTGCTCTGCAAATTGTATCAGGAGGATGAGAGATTTCGCAATGATATATTAAGAAGCAAGACATGAGATCTCAAGAAAGTCAGCGGGGATTCCGATTACTATACGGTGATGGAGCTCGTTTTCCGCATATATGATCTCCTAAATGGGACCCATCAACAAGCAGGGATATGAAGACAAAACGTGCCAGATGATATTATGCTCAAATTAATGAATCCTCACATAAAGGATTATCAGGGAGTAGAGGAGTTACAAAGAATTTGTCGGAAAAAGATCCATTATGACCCATTCGGATCGTTATACATCCTTAAGAAGCCTGAGGAGGTAAAAGATTTTCTCGAGAAAAAGAAAGGAGGGAAGAGGTTTGTAAAAGGAGTCCAAAGCATAATGATTACTACGGCGGCCCTGATTGTCGTAGGATTCGCAATGTACAAATATGGTCAAAGTAGTGAAGAGATAAGAAGAAGGGAGGGCGAAAAAGAACTTCTGGCTCAGGTACTTTCAAGTAACGAGAAATGAGCATTAGCACAAAACGTAACCGATGACATTATAAGGAAGATGGACACGATTTATGGGATAAACTGATTCTTGGGCCAAAAAATTTCAGATCTGCAATTAGAGTTGCTAAGAGGATATATTCAAGGGATGTTATTAGAGGGAGATGATTTGAGTAAGCTGTGTGATCCAACAAAAAAATCGGCCTCACGCATTGCCTTTATTCATGATACCATAATGGATTCAAAGAATCTTTTTTTTATAAAAAATAGTCTGTGACTAAATGTAACACCTTATGAAAATTTGCAAGATTATATTGATCAATTTACCTATATATTAAGCTTCCCATGAGAGATCGAATTACAATATTGTGATGGAGTGTCTGCTGAAAGTTCGATGATTGTGGATACCGATAAAACTAAATATCAGATAGAATACGAGAAGTTTATTGATGATCTTAAGTCTAGATCATATCCACGTCCATTACCTGAGCATCTTTTCAATGCTAGAATGCTAAATATGTACGGAAAAGATTACATGGATAGCAAGGGGGATCATTATGCTCTCTTGCGTGTACGAGGAAGTGACGGAAAGGAATTTATACTCGCACATAAAAAAAATGGACCCTTTCTGGCGACACAGATGAATTCTTATACTAAAAGTGAAGGTGAACGAGTCGCTAAGGATTTCTTAGAAAAACGGGCAAGTAAAGAAGGAAAATAATTTTCTATTTCTATGATTGTAGAAGAATCTCTACTACATTTTTCAGGTAAAATGATTTGTTTTTCATCGGCAAAACGCTATTTACATTGTTGTAAAAATGTCTTTAATATCCACCTCCAACAATGTCAAGTGAGCCACCCAAAGTTATAGAGACTAGAGCGTGTAAAAAATGTCAGGCAAGCTTCGTCATCACTGATGTCGATCAACAATTTTATCATACCATCGCGCCAGTATTTGCATGAAAGAAAATGCAGATTCCTTTCCCTACACTGTGTCCAGATTGTCGTCATCAGAGAAGGCGGTCTCGAAGGAATGAAAGGACACTGTATCACAGGACCTGTGATTTTTCTGGGAAGAGTATTATCTCTATTTTCTCACCCGATAAGCCGTACAAAGTATACGAACAGAATATCCGACGATCAGATCAACGGAATCCTCTAGACTATGGCAGGGACTACGATTTTTCCAAAACGTTCACTGAGCAATACAATCAGTTGTTACTAGACGTACCGAGAATTTCATTGACCATCATGAATAACGAGCACTGCGATTACGTCAATCAGATTCGATATTGTAAAGACTGTTACCTTTGCTTCGACAATGGCTTCAACGAATATTGTCTCTACGATGGACAGACCTATCATTCCAAATATGTCGTCGATAGCTTCAGAGTGGAGAAGAGCGAAAATCTCTACGATTGTTGCAACGTCAAAGAATCGTACAAATTATTTTATTCGCAGAATTGCGCGAATTGCAATAGTTCTTATTTTCTCAAGGATTGTACCAATTGTACGAGCTGTTTTGGCTGCGTGAATTTAGTCGGGAAGGAGTATCATATCTTCAATCAACCCTATACTAAGGAGGAGTATGAAAAAAAGCTGGCTGCATATGATCTGACGGACTACGCAACGGTGCAAGGCCTCAAGATTCAGGTTGCAGAATTAGCTTTGAAATATCCCCATAAATACGTCATCACGACCAATTGCGAAAATAGTGATGGAGACTATCTCAGCAATTGTAAAAATTCCCACAATGCATTCTCCGTAAACAATTCAGAAGATACAAATTATGTCTACGATATCGATGATGATTGCAAGACCTGCATGGATATCAGTTGTGGAGCCGAAGGGAAGCTCATGTATGAATGAACAAGCGTGAGCGGATACAGATTGCTTTTCAATAGATTTGTCGGTAGGGCGGAAAATATTTTCTACTGTGATGGTTGTCTCAATGGGAGAGATTGCTTTGCTTGCACAGGATTGCACAGTAATGAACAATATTGTGTATTCAACAAACAGTACACGAAGGAACAATATGAAGAACTGGTCCCTAGAATTATTGAGCACATGACGCAAAACGGTGAATGGTGAGAATTTTTCAGCTCAAGTATCGCCACTACAGGGTACAATGAAACAGTGGCATATGAAGTATTCCCGCTGACGAAGGAAGAAGCTTTGAAACAATGATTTAAACGATGCGATTATGAGAAACCACTTCCTCAAGTAAGCAATGCGATCCAGGCTCAAGATCTGCCAAATATCAAAGACGTGACCGACGACATTCTTCAACAGCCTATCATCTGTGAAGTGACTGGCAAGCCGTTTAAACTCGTCTGATTAGAATTAGATTTTTATCGTAAATATCATTTGCCTTTGCCGCGTATCTGTCCAGAACAGAGACACAAAGAAAGGATGCTCCTCAGAAATCCAAGAAAATTGCGAGAGAGAACTTGCGCAAAATGTTCAGCGCCGATCAAAACGACGTATGCACCTGGAAGGAAAGAGATTGTATATTGCGAAGCCTGCTATAATCGTGAAGTGTATGGCTAACGTTATTTAGGAAGAAAAAACGTATTAGAAAACTTCAGCAGGCGGAGTCCCGCGAGGCGGGGCGAAAATTGTTACAATAAGGAAGTGTATGGATAGAAGTTGTCCTTACAGGATAAAAGAGTTGAGGCCCCACCAATGATATGTAGAGACGCATTGCATGCGTCTAAACGGAGCTTAAATAATTATGGTGTGGGGCAGTGGAAAGTTGAGGGTTGGCCGTTGAAATGGAAAATCAAAACCCTACTATCGCCCTGTAATCATCACTTTAACATTTTATCACTTTATCATTTCATCATTCGTCCCATGGATAAAAAAGTTTATGAATTCATAAGTGAAACCACTTCCGATCCGATCGTGGAGCGAAGAACTTGCCCTCGAACGGGAGAAGAATTTGCTATCTATCAGTCTGATGTGGATATGCTTGAGAAGGTGAGTCCAAGCATTGCTGGAAAAAAATTTCTATTCCCTCTGCCCACACTTTCTCCCGAGTCCAGATTTAGGAGGATGATGATGTTTCGTAATGAGAGGAAATTGTACAAGAGAAAATGCAGTAAGACAGGGAAGAATATCGTTGCCCTGTACCCAGAGCAATATGAGTGAAAAGTATATGATCCCGATCTTTGGCGATCAGACCAATGGGATCCCTTAGCCTTTGGTAAGGACTATGTCCCTGGATCATTTTACAGTGACTTGAAAGACCTGTTCAAACAAGTCCCATTTCTAAATATGTTCGCTTTCACAAATGAGAACAGTGATTACACCAATGGATCAGAAGGGAATAAAAATTGTTACATGATCTTTGCGAGTGATCATAATCGGGACTGTTATTATTCTTATTCCATTTTTGAGTGCAAAAATGTCGTTGATGGATACGGCTCCAAATGATGCGAAAACAGTTATCAGATCATAGACTGTCTCAATTGTATGAAAACCGCATATTCACAGAAAGTGGATGAGTCATTCAATGTATTATTTTCTTATCATATCAAGAATTGCAAAAACGTTTTTCTTTGCGTAGGATTGAAAGATAAGGAATATTATTTTATGAACCAACCCGTAGGCAAAGAGAAATGGGAAAAAGAAATCATCCCTATGATAGAGGAGTTATTTGCAAACGATAAAGTGCAGGAATATCAGGATAAATTACATGAGATGATCAAATGAACTATTGTGCAAAATATGAGTATCATCAATACACAAAATGGTATCGGAGACCTTATCGATAATAGTAAAAATGTATTAAATTCTTTCGAAGTACATAATGCAGAAGATATAAGATGAGTGATCAATGCGAACGGATGTAAAGATGTCATGTGATGATACGTAGTGGTGGATGGATCTCAGAAGGTACATGAAGGGATAGGGCTCGCGGCCAATTATTCCGTGGCTACTGTATGGAATTCTTGGACCAATAACAGGGATGTCTATTTCTCCAATTTTATCATGAATGCCCAACATGTATTCTGATCTATCAGCTGTAGAGACAAAGAATTCTGTATTTTAAACAAACAATATGCTAAAAACGAACGGGAAGCTAAAGCCACTCAGATCGTTACAGAGCTCCAAGATCAGGGGAAGCGAGGAGAGTTTTTCGATGCAGATTTTTCTCCGTTTCCCTACAATGATACGGTCGCAGACGAATACTATCCCATTAAGTCCATAGTTGTAGATGGACAAGAAAAAATCATCAATCCTCATGGGAAATGAAGCGTCACAGTCCTAGATCCCAATAAGTTTATTTCCGATGCGATCTTAGATCTCTGATGAGAAGAAAAGATAAAAATCAAACGAAGAACTAAGGAGAATGAAATTAATATTCCAGAGAATCTCCAGAGAATAAACGCTAGAGATTTACCGGAGAATATCGACGATGTGAAAGATGATATTTTGGATAAAGCAATTATCTGTGAGCTGTCTTGAAGGCCGTTTAAACTTTCAGCATCAGAATTAGAATTCTACCGTAAAAATGGATTCCCTGTCCCACGTAAGCACCCAGATATCCGTCATCAAGAAAGATTGGACAAGAGGCCAGGAAGATCGATCTCTCTCAGGCACTGTTCCAACTGTGATGCAGAAATGTTAAGCGTATATGATGAGAAGAGCGAATTTAAAGTGTATTGTGAGCAATGTTATAATAAAGAAGTGTATGGATAAAAATAAATGAAGAATGAAGGATTAAGGATTAAGAATTGTGTGATAAAAAAATCAAAAAGACTCCGAAATTCTTAATTCTTAACAAGCAAAGCTCTTAATTCTTAATTCAACGTCCATGGATAAAAAAGTCTACGAGTTTATAAGTGAAACCACTCACGATCCGATCGTTGAATGGAAAACCTGCGCGATTACAGGCCAACCCTTTGCGATTTTTCAGTCAGATAAAGATCTTTTGGAAAAGATATCTCCTACTTTTGGAGACAAAAAATACCAGATACCGACTCCCACCTTATGTCCTCAAGAGAGGCAGAGAAGGAGATTCGCGCGAAGAAATGAAAGAAAACTCTATCCGAGAACCTGCGGGATGACTGGGAAACGTATCATTTCCTATCTAGGTGAACATTCAAACATCCCCGTGTATGAATTAAATGCATGGTTTGGTGATGGCCGAGATGCAAAAAAATATTGAAGGGATTTTGATTTCACTAAACCTTTTTTCACGCAGTTTCAAGAATTGCAATCACAGGTCCCTCAATTGGCTTTATCAGTTCGAAATTCAGAAAATAGTGATTACTGTAGCTTCGTCGGTAATGTAAAAAATTGCTACCTCATAGCGGGATCGGTGTATTCCGAAGATTGTTATTACGGCTCTCCATACTATTCAAGAGACTGCATAGATACCCTGGTCATCCGTGAGTGTGAGGATTGCTATGAATGTGTGGACTGTAGAAAATTGCATGGTTGCCTGTATTGCCAGGATTGCCATAGCTCTAGTGAACTGCGATATTGCTTCGATCTCAAGTGATGCAAAAATTGCATCGGCTGTGCAGGATTGCGCGATCAAGAATATTGCATCTTCAACCAGAAAAAAACCAAAGAAGAATACCAGCAATTCGTCCAATGAATTCATCTCTCCGATCCGCAGACGCGTCAAATGCTTCACAATAAGTTACAAGAATTGCAGCTAACGATCCCGCACAAATATATGCAAGGAGAACAGGTGGATCGCGTCTCTGGAAATTATGTTTATCAGTGCAAAAATACACATTTTAGTTTCTATACCGATAGATCTGAGGACTGCAAATATTGTCAGCAAGTAGTAGATCTGGTCAGATGCCAAGATAATAATTACACCGAAGAAAATGAATTTTGCTACGAGTATCTCTGAGCATATCAAAATAAAAATTTGCACTTTTCCAAATTTTGCAATCTCATGAGCAATGGATTTTATTGCGATGCTTGTCATACGTCCAGTAATTTATTTGGCTGTATCGGCATTCGCCATGGCGAATATTGCATCTTAAATAAGCAGTACACCAAAGAAGAATATGAAACCTTGGTCCCTAAGATCATCGAGCATATGATCCAAAATTGAGAGCGATGACAATTCTTCCCCGTAGATATCAGTTTCTGTAGATACAATGAAACGGTCGCTCACGAATATTTCCCACTCAGCAAAGAAGAAGTCCTGCAGAGATGATGGAAGCGACAAGATGAAGACTGTGCGATCAATGTCCCTCAAGGCATAGAGACAATCGCCGCTCAAGATCTGCCTAATGATATTGCATTAGTCGATGATACGATATTGCAGAAAGCGGTCATCTGTGAGGATACGGGCAGGCCATTCAGAATATTGAGAAGAGAACTGGAGTTTTACCGCAGACATAAATTATCATTACCCCATAAACATCCCGACCAAAGACATCTCCTCAGGATGAACATGAGACCTGGCAGGGAGTTGTATCTCAGAACCTGCGACGGAGCAGGAGAACCCTTCGTGTCTGTCTACCCTTCAGAGTTTAAAGGGAAAGTTTACTGTGAGAAGTGTTATAATAAGGAAGTGTATGGATAGGAATGTCCGAATATTCAAATTTGAAATTTTCGAAACAAGTTACAAATATCAAAATAAAGAAATGTTCTAAACGTTAAATATCACCCCGTACCTTTATCATTTTAACACTTTATCATTTTATCAAGCGTCCAATGCCAGACAAGATCATCGAAACCAAACACTGTAAACAATGCTGAACGTCGTTCGATATCAGCGAAAAGGATAAGGAATTTTATCATAAGGTTTCTCCGGTTTTTGCGTGAAAAAAATATCCTGTGCCGCCTGCAGATATCTGCTCTGAGTGCAATCAGAAAAGTCTCCAGCTTACCAGAAATGAGAGGAAATTGTACAAGAGAAAATGCGATCTCACGGGCAAAGATATGCTCTCTGTATACTCCCCAGAATCTCCTTATAAAGTTTTCTATCGGTCGGAACGACGGACAGACAAATGGGACGCTCTAGACTATGGACAGGAGATAGACTTCGTTAAGCCACTATTTCAGCAGATCAGAGAACTCTCTCTCAAGGTGCCAAGATACAATCTCTACAATTTTGATACGGAGAACTGTGAATTCGTCCAATACGTCCCGCATAGCAAAGATTGTTATCTCTGCTTCTGATCTACAAAGATAGAGAAGTCATATTACTGATCACTCTTCATGTGAGGAAAAAATAATTTCGACGGATTGACGTATCGAGAGTGTGAGAATTGCTATGAATGCGTCAATATCCAGAAATGCTACCAAGTGTTTTATAGCCTTAATTGTGCAAACTGTTCACAGAGCTCATTTCTCTACGATTGTCTAGGATGTGATAACTGTATCGGTTGCCGAAATCTGAGAAATAAATCTTACCATATCTTTGATCAGCCCGTCAGTAAAGAGGCATTTGAAGAGAAGAAAAAGGAGATCTTTACGAGCCATACCAGCACGCAAAAATTTTTCCAAGAATTTCTAGAGCTCGTAAAATCCAAAGCAATCCACAAATATTATATAGGGGAGCATAACGAAAATGTGACAGGAAGTTATCTGTTTGATTGTAAAAACTGTAAAAATATCTACTTCGGGACCAACTGCGAAGAGGTGAGCAACACCTATAGAGTCTACAATCAGAAGGATTCTCAGTATATGAATGGATGTACAGAATGATCTCTCGTATACAAAAGTATCTCCTGTGATGGAGCCTACAAGATCGTCTGTAGCAAAGACTGCGAAGAATGTACTAATCTGCTTTATTGCGATGTGTGTGATCATTGCCAAGATTGTTTCGCCTGTGTCGGACTGAAGAATAAGCAGTACTGTATCTTAAACAAACAATATGCCAAGACTGAGTATGAGGAATTAGTCCCTAAAATAATAACCAAGATGATCGCAGATGGGGAGCGGACTACTTTTGATCCGGCATTGTACTGTTCGTATGCCTACAATGAAACGGTCGCTCAGGAATATTTCCCACTTACTCCAGAAGATGCAAAGAAGAAATGATATGCTTGGAGAGAGGGATCAGAATGATCTCCTTCACTTGCAGGCATGGAAGTGATCGCGGCTCAAGATGTCCCTGACACCATCGAAGAAGTCCAAGATGATATCTTACAGAAAGCGTTATTGTGTGAAGTGACGGGCAAACCTTTCAAAATTATAAAACCAGAGCTTGAATTTTATCGTAAGTATCATCTCTCACTTCCCAGACGTCACCCAGATCAGAGACATCAGGAAAGAATGAATTTAAGAAATCCAAGACAATTACGAGAGAGAAAATGCGCGAAATGCGGAATCGATATTAAGACGAGTTATGCCCCAGAGAGACCAGAGATGGTATATTGCGAAGCCTGCTATAATCGTGAAATTTATGGATAACGTTATTAGGAAGAAAAAACGTATTAGAAAACTTTAACAGGCGGAGCCCCGGGACTCCGGGGTGAGAATTGTTATAATAAAGAAATTTATTGATAAGCTTCATGTATGGTCGAGAAAGTCATCGAAACTAAAATCTGTAAACACTGCCAAACATCCTTTGCTATCAGTGAAAATGATATTGCAATGCTGGAGAAACTTTCTCCTGTAATCCAAGGTAAGAAGTACTCTTTACCGACGCCTTCTTTGTGCCCTGATTGTCGTCAGCAGAGGAGATTGACTCGAAGGAACGAGAGAAATATTTATCGTAGCAAATCTGATGCGTCAGAGAAAGAACTAGTCTCAATTTATTCTCCAGACAAACCCTATAAGGTGTATAAGTTCGAAGAGCGACGATCTGATGAGCGGGATCCACTCGATTATGGCCACGAATTCGATTTTACTAAATCATTTTTTGAGCAGTTTGATGAATTGCTGAGAGTAGTGCCGCATATCGCATTACGTATTACCAATAGCCAAAATAGCGAGTATACCAACATGAGCGGATACAATAAAAATTGTTATCTCCTTTTCGCTTCAGAATATAACGAAGATTGTGAATATGGGACACAGCTGATCAGATCCAAGAATTCTTATGACACGCTCAATTGCTCTGACATGGATCATTGTTATGAAACTACAAACTGTGATAAATGCTACAATACCTCATTTGCGAGAAATTCGAAAGAGTGTAGCAATTGTATGCATGTTGAAGATTGTATAGGCTGCTCCGATTGTATGTTCTGCATGCATCTGATCAATGCACATTATTGCATCTTCAATAAGCAGTATACCAAGGAAGCTTATACTGCACTAAAAAAAGATCTCCTCTCGGACATGCAAGATCCGATCCAGAAATTTGAATACATGTGTCAGACGGGCATCAAAAAAAATCTCTCGAACATCAACGTCGAGAATTCCACATGAAATTATCTCTTCCAGTCTAAAAATTTGCACGACTGTTATGACCTTTCGTATGCTGAAGATTGTACCTACACCTGTATGTGATTTGAGATCAAAGATCTGATGGATGTCTGCCATACCACCAGAGCGACGCTAGGCTATGAATGTACCAGCTTCGGATATGATTCATATGACGGTATCTGAATATGTGGGATGCGAACATGTAATGCCTGCATGTATATTTTTGATGTGCATCATTCATCCCATATGTTTGGCTGTGTCGGTGTCCGTGATAAGGAATACTGTATCTTGAATAAACAATATACCAAGGATGAATATGAAAAATTAGTTCCCCAGATTATAGAAAAAATGCTTATCCCGGACACGGGGAAAGCTGACTGAGAGTGGTGAGAGTTTTTCCCTGCTTCAGTGTCTCCCTTTGGTTACAATGAAACGGTTGCTATGGAGTATTTCCCTTTGACGAAAGATGAGGCATTGCATCAATGATTTAATCGAAGCGATTATGAGGCTCCATTTCCTAGAGTGGAGAAGATATTGAAAGCGAATGAAATTCATGATATACAAAATATTCCTGATGACATTTTACAGCAAGCCATACAATGCGAGGTGACATGAAAGCTTTTTAAGATTACAAAATCTGAATTAGATTTCCATCGCAAACACGAATTGCCTCTCCCTACCAAACATCCTGACCAGAGGCATAAAGAGAGGATGGCACTTAGAAACCCAAGAAAACTGCGAGATCGTCAATGCGCGAAATGTTCGGCACCGATCAAGACTACTTACGCACCGGAGAGAACGGAAGTTGTGTATTGTGAAAATTGTTACAATAAAGAAGTGTATGGATAGGAATGGTTACAAGCCTGCCCGCCGAAGGAGGGTTAACAGGTTGCATGTTAACATGTTGGTTAACGGGTTGATGGTCCAAAGGTTCACTACAACCCGAAACAAAAAAACTTTCAGAACAAACCTTTTAACTTTAAAAACATTTTAACTTTTTAACTTAATTCGATGCCAGAAACTACCATCGAAACCAAGCACTGCAGACAATGCCAATCATCCTTCATCATCACTGATCAAGATAGGGATTTTTTGGTAAAGTTGGCGCCAAGCTTCGCTGGAAAAAAATATTTACTCCCTGATCCAACGCTTTGTCCTGACTGTCGTCAACAGCATTTGCTCTGCCGAAGAAATGAAAGGACATTGTATAAAAGAACTTGTGCGAGAAGTCAGCAGCCTATCATCTCCATGTATTCTCCTGATAAACCGTATGTCGTGTATGATCAAGAGCAACGATGGAAAGATGGATGGGATCCTTTGGCCTATGGACAGGAGTTTGATTTTTCTAGACCCTTCCGAGTGCAATTTGAAGAGCTGATGAAAAAAGTCCCCTTGATCAATCTCATTATCTGATGATCAGAGAATTGTGATTATACCAATTTCACTCGGGGCAATAAAAGTTCTTATCTGCTCTTCGCTTCTGACTACAATGAGAACTGCCTTTTCTCTTCCAATATTTTCCACAGCAAGTCTGTCTTGGATACCTTATTCGTTTCTCATGCAGAAAATTCTTATGAGTGTATAGACAGCGAGAATATCTATAAATGCTACTTCGTCCAAAATTGCAAAGAATCCAATAATTGCTATTTCTGTTTTGATTGCGTCAGTTGTTCTTACTGTATCGGATGCTGCAATCTCCGCAATAAGCAATATTATTACTTCAATCAGCCCATCTCTAAGGAAGAATTTGAACGTAAAGCTGCCGCGATCTTTGACTACAAGAAAGAAATCCAACAGCAATTCCAAGCCTTCAAACTCTCCCAGCCTCATCTCTATGCCAACGTCATCAACTCCGAAAATGCATCCGGTGATTATATTTTCTGAGCCAAAAACTGTCAGAATTGTTATGATATTCTCCAGGCAGAAGACTGTAGAAACGTCTCAATCGGCGTCAATGCTAAAGATTGTTACGGCTGTATAGGAGTGCCGAATAGTAAACTCATGTATGAAAGTACAGCATCTCCAGAAAATACCAATATGATCTGCTGTGCATGCATCTGGCCGCCTTCCGATAATTTACTGTACTGTTATTCCAGTGTGCAAAGCCACAATTGTTTTGGTTGTGTATCAGCGAAGCAGAATGAGTACTGCATTTTGAACAAACAATATACTAAAGAACAATACGAAGAACTTGTCCCTAAGATTATTGAACACATGATCAAAAATGGCGAGCGATGAGAATTCTTGCCTGCTTCGATCGCCCCTTTCGGTTATAATGAAACGGTTGCGATGGAATATGTCTCTTTGGAAAAAGAGGAAGCATTGAAGAAAGGATTTAAGTGGAACGACTTCGAACCTCCCTTCCCCAAAGTCGAAAAAACTCTGAGGGCAGATGAGCTCGCCAATATCAGAGAGATATCGGATGAGATTCTCAATCAGGCGATTATTTGCGAAATCTCAGGAAGGCCATTTAAAATTATCAAGTGAGAATTAGAATTTTATCGCAAGCATAATCTGCCTCTTCCCAAGCGCCATCCCAATCAGCGTCATCTAGATAGAATGCATCTCAAAAATCCAAGAAAATTGCGAGAAAGGAAATGCGATAAATGTTGAGCGGAGATTAAAACAAGTTATTCGCCAGAGAGGAAGGAAATTGTGTATTGCGAAGTATGTTATAACAAAGAAGTTTATTGATAACATCGTCATTGCGAGGAGCTTTTTAGCGACGAAGCAATCTTAATAGTAAAATAATTAGATTGCCACGGCTCGTTGTCTCTCGCCTCGCAAAGACACGATAGGATACTTAATCATTTAGCATTAAATCCAATATATGGACAAGAAAGTGTACGAATCCATTGCACAGCAATCCAACGATCCGATCATTGAATGGAGGACTTGCGCTATTAGTGGACAACCGTTCGCACTTTTTCAGTCAGATAAAGAATTCTACGATAAAATTTCTCCCGTCATCGCTGGTAAAAAATATCCGATGCCCTTCCCCACCTTATGCCCGGAAGAAAGAGAGAGAAGAAGATTTGCATGGAGAAATGAGAGGACCTTGTACCAGAGAAAATGTGATCTCACAGGGAAAAATATGATTTCCATCTATAGTCCAGAGAAACCTTATAAAGTCTATGATCAAGAAATCTGGCGATGAGATCAGTGGAATCCTTTTGATTATTGACGTGAGTATGATTTCAATACTCCGTTCTTCCAACAGTTCGATGCTTTATTGAAAAGCGTCCCTTTGCTTGCTTTGTACAATACGGATGTCGTGAATTGCGAATATAACAACCATTTCTGAAATTCAAAAAACTGCTATCTCAATTTTGGCTCATGGGAATGCGAAGAATCATTGTATTCTGATAGATTAAGAAACTCACTCTATGGAGTAGACTGCTTGGCATGTAACAAAATGGAACACTGCTATCAGTGCATCGCTTGTAATCAATGTTACAAAGTAAATCGAGCAAATAGATGTGAAGAGTGTAGTAATTGTTGGTTTCTGCTTAATTGTAAGGGTTGTAATTATTGTTACGCTTGTTCCAACCTTGTCGGCAAGCAGTTCTGCATATACAATAAGCAGTATACCAAAGAAGAATATTTACAAATACTTGGAGATAAAAAATTGACGTCGACCAAATTTATAGCATCAGAGCTTGCAGATTTTGATCAGTTTTGTGCTGATACGATCAATAAGACGGTAAATAATATCAATGTTTCAAATGCGTTTGGTAACTGTATCAGTGACAGCAAAAATTGTTTCTTCTGCTATGATGTCATGGGAGGAGAGGATTGTAAATATGCGATGAATGGAGAACCTTTACTCAAAAATAATCAGGATGGTATCGGCGTAGGACTTAATTCACAGCTAGCATATGAGATCATAGATTCGGGTGTGGATTCAATGAAAAATTGTTTCGCCTTTGTCTTTAGAGTGTGCAGTGATACCTATTACACTTACAACTGCCATTATTGTAATCATCTCTTCGGCTGTATAGGCTTACGCAATCAATCCTACTGCATCTTGAATAAACAATATACCAAGGAGGAATATGAGGCACTAGTGCCCAAGATCATTGAGCATATGACGCAGACTGGAGAACGATGAGAATTCTTCCCTATCCAGATCTCTCCTTTTGGTTACAATGAAACCATAGCCCAGGATAATTATCCACTGACGAAAGAAGCCGCCCAATCTCTATGATACAAATGGCAGGACAAAGTCCACCATATCAATGTCCCAGAAAACGTCCAAAGAATCCAATCAGTAGGACTCCCTGATGATATCAAAGATATACAAGAAGATATATTAAATAAAGTGATCCTATGTGAGTCCAGTGGAAATCCCTTCAGGATAATAAAGCAGGAGTTGGAATTTTATCGTAAGCATAATTTGCCTTTGCCCCATAAACATCCCAATGTCAGATATCAAGAAAGGATGGCGAGAAATAATGAAAGAAAACTTTACTTTAGAAATTGTAATAAATGCGGTCAAGAAATGCTCTCCGTGTATAAAGCAGACAACGATTGAAAGATATATTGCGAACAATGTTATAATAAGGAAGTGTATGGATAAAATAAAGATTGGTGGATTACTTGATTACAAATTGAAGATTGAAGATTAAACACCCGGGAATCTGTAATTTGCTCGCCCTGTAAAGGGTAATCTGAAATCAGGCAATCAAGCAATTTATTCTAGATAATAAACCCATGGAAGACAAGATCGTAGAAACTAAGAAATGTATCAATTGCTGAATAGTATTCACTCTCTTACAATGAGATATCGATATGCTAGACAGGCTTTCTCCTATTATCTGAAATAAGAAATATGCATTCCCGCTTCCCACACTTTGCCCCAAATGTAGCTTACAGAAGAAATTGTCTTTTCGTCTAGACAATAAACTCTACCGTAGAACTTGCGATTTTTCTGGAAAGGATATCATCTCAGTATATAGCCCTGATAAGCCATTTAAAATATATGATCAGAATATCCGGCAATCAGATCAATGGGATCCCTTGGAATATGGCATAACCTACGATCCTACACAACCTTTCTTCCACCAGTTTGCGCTCTTATTGCAAAAGGTCCCCAGATTTGCTGTGATGAATGAATTTTCTGAAAAGAGTGAATACTGCCATCACTCGTCTCATCTCAAAAATTGTTATCTCATTTTCGCAAGTGCAAATGATCAGGACTGTTACTATGGATATAGGGTTATCGACAGCGAAAATGTGTATGATTCCATCTTCGTCACAAACAGCAAAAATATCTATGAATCCGTGAATATAGATAACTGATACAGTTTATTTTTTTGTCAGGGATGTAAGGATTGCTCATATTCAAGGTATCTCTACAACTGTGAAGGATGTCACAATTGCTTATGATGTGTGAATCTCAATAATGCGTCCTACTGTATCTACAACAAGGAATATACCAAAGAAGAATATCAAAAAATCTTTGATCAAGAGATCAAAAAATTCGATAGAAAAAGATTATACGAATTTTCTCTTCCCTTCCCGCGTAAATATGGAGATATCATCCATAGTGAGAACGTGATCGGAGATATCATTTATCGCTCCAAAAATGTCTTTATGGGATTCAACGTCAATGATAGCGAGAATATTAGATATTCACGAGATATGTACAACCACATGACGAATTGTATGAGCTGTTTCTCCTGATATGGACCCGTAGATAGATCATATGAAAGTATCGCCACCGGTGATGGCTGATATAACGTGTATTTCTCTTATAGCTGCTATCCTTCTACTGATGCCTGCCATTGTTTCTATTGCTATGGGTGTTCCAATATTTTCGGTTGTATAGGCCTCCGCAATAAATCTTATTGTATTTTCAATAAACAATATACAGAAACAGAATACACAGCACTTGTTCCCCAAATCATAGAAAAGATGATCGGGGACTGAGAGTGGTGAGAGTTCTGTCCCGCCACTATGAGTGACTTTGGCTATAATGAAACCGTAGGACAAGAATACTTCCCTTTGAAGAGAGAAGAAGCAGTGGACCAATGATTCAATCGGTCAGATTATGAAGCTCCTATCCCTAAAGTAGAAAAAACCTTGCAAGCAAACCAACTCCCTGACGATATTCAGCAAGTTTCTGACGATATTCTCAATCAAGCAATTATCTGTGAGATCTCATGAAAACCATTCCGCATCATCAAACAAGAACTTGAGTTTTACCGCAAAAATAAGCTGCAACTTCCTCACAAACATCCCGATGTCCGTCATAAAGAAAGGATGGCAATGAGGCAACCAAGACAATTGCGAGAGAGAAAATGCGCGAAATGTTGAGTAGATATCAAAACGAGTTATTCTCCTGAAAGACCGGAAATAGTCTATTGTGAACAATGTTATAATAAAGAAGTTTATTGATAGAACGTTGAAACGTTGAACCCTCCTTGGTGGAGGACAAGGCGTGGAAATGTTGAAGCGTTTAGTCGTTTATTCGTTTAGTCGTTTGTCATGGATAAAAAAGTCTATCAATTCATCTCAAAGCAAACATGAAATCCCATCCTCGAGTGGAGAACTTGTAAATGGACAGGAGAAGAATTCCCTATTTTTCAGCTCCAGAGAGATATAGAGGATGCTGTGGGGATGACGTATCAGCAAGATCTTTCTCCCGCTGCGATTTTCAGAGCGATCAGTATTTTCCGCAATGAAAGACATCTCTACAAAAATATTTCTCAACTCTCAGGCAAACCGATCATCACGATGTATGCTCCCGAAAGTGGAGTCAACGTGTACGATACTCCAGAATTTTGGGCATCAGACTTTATCCTTCCCGGGAAAGATATCCCTACAGATCTCGATAAGGTCATGCAGGAATTTACTGTCATAGCTGCTCAGGTCCCCAAGCAGGGAAGGATCAATGATAGAAATGAGAATGCTGAATACGCAAATTACGTAGGAAGTAGCAAAAATATCTATATGAGCTTCTTGGCGTATTATGAATCAGAAGATGTGTATTACAGTTATTACACCATCCCTGGAAAGGATATCGTAGATTGTTTCTATATCAAAAATAGCAGTCTGTGTTATGAAAGTATCAACATCTTTGATAGTTACGGAATTTTCTTTTGCTACAATATCAATAATAGTCAGAATTGTTATTTCTCTACCGATCTGGATAATTGCCATCATTGTCTATTTTGCAGTAATCTTAGGTGAAAAGCCTATTATATCCA
>CAIXFE010000011.1 GCA_903918675.1 uncultured bacterium | reverse complement strand
TATCAACATCTTTGATAGTTACGGAATTTTCTTTTGCTACAATATCAATAATAGTCAGAATTGTTATTTCTCTACCGATCTGGATAATTGCCATCATTGTCTATTTTGCAGTAATCTTAGGTGAAAAGCCTATTATATCCATAATAAAGAATATACGAAAGAGGAGTTTGAAAAATATTTCACTCAGATGAAAGCGCAGATGAAGACATACGCATGATTACAGAAATATCTCGCAGACTACGAATATGTTCTCGCATCAGCCTTGTATAGAAATGTGAATCAGGTAAATAGCGAAAACTGCATCGGTGATGCACTGGTAAATTCTCATCAAAGCATCTTCGCGTTTGATAGCTGGGAGTCTGATGAATCGGTGAATGTTTGGGGCTGACCCTTTGAGAAGTGCTTGAATATCATCGGTGGATATTGCAATCACGTCGTCAATTCTTGAAGAATTGGTTCTGGTGTGGCAGGTGAGTATAGTAGTAAGATTTTGGGATCTTATAATGTGTATACTTCTCATAATGTGATCAATTGCCAGGACTTAATCGGATGTAGTAATATGCTCTTTTGCTGCGGACTGAAAAATAAAGAATATTGCATCCTCAATAAACAGCTGACTAAGGAGGAACGAGAAAAGATGTCTTCCGTCATTATAGATCAGATGAAGCAGGTTGGAATCTACGGCAAGTATCCCGATCTCCAGTTGTCTTCTTTCCCCTATAATGATACGATTGCGAATGATTTGTTTCCAGTTAAACAGGTGAAAGGTGGAAGGTGAAAGGTTCAAGGCGAGAACCCATATGGAGAATGAGTCGTAACGATTCTTGAACCAGATAAGTTTATTTCAGATGCGATCTTGGATCTCTGAGGAGAAGAAAAAGTAAAGATTAAACGAAGAACTAAGGAGAATGAAATTAATATTCCCGAGAATATCCAGAGAATAAAAGCTAGAGATTTACCAGAGAATATAGATGAGGTGAAAGATGAAATTTTAGACAAAATCATTATATGTGAGATTTCGGGGAGGCCATTTAGAATTATAGGCCAAGAATTGACCTTCTATCGCAAGCATGGACTGCCATTACCTCATAAGCATCACGATGTTCGTCATCAGATGAGAAGAGACAGAAGGCCCATGAGAAATCTGTACTTAAGAAATTGCGACAAGTGCGCTATCGAAATGTTATCGGTCTACTCGCCAGAAGTGAAACATAGGATCTACTGTGAGGCGTGCTATGACCACGAAGTTTACTGATAATATCGTCCAATAAGATGAACATATTAGCAAGCAAAAATGCACGCCGAATCCAGCGAGGCTGGAGAACAATGTTATGATAAAGAAGTATATTGATAGTAATTAAAAGATTAAAAAACTAAAAAATTAAAAAATTATCATTGTCCCAATCTTTTAATCTTCATAATCTTTTAATCTTTAAGTCGATGTTATGGACAAAAAAGCTTATCGATTTATCTCCCACAAATGTTCTCCCATAGGATCAGAGGAGGATAATGGAATTCTCGAGTGGAGAATCTGTAAACAGTGTACAGAAACTTTCCCGATCTATCATGAAGATAGAGATATGCTGCTCAAAATTGCTCCCCAAATAGGAGGTGTGAAGCAAGCTTTCTTATTGCCGGAATTTTGTCCCGATTGTAGGGCAAGACAGAGACTAGTGCGAAGGAATGAATGGAATTTCTATAGTGGGACAAGTTCTCTCAGTGGAAAGAAAATTTTTTCACTCTATTCTCCAGATACGGATACCAAAATCGCAGACTATGATGAACGATATTCCGATAAGTGGAATCCCGTCGATTTCGCTCAGGATGTTGATTTCACTGGATCTGTGCAGAAGCAACTTGCGATCCTAAGAAAACAGATCCCAACGATGGGTGTGGTGACGATAGACAATCAAAATTGTACCTATACGACAGGGACAGGATATTGCAAAAATTGTTATTTAATCAACAGCTCAGAAAATTGTGAAGATTGCATGTATGGCAAACTCTTCCAGACTTGCAAAGATTGCTTAGATTGTAGCTATGTTTACGACAGTGAAAATCTCTACCAATGTATCAACGTAAAGAAATGATACAATTGCGCATGGGTTCAGAACGTCCAAGAATCCTCTTATTGTTATTTCTCCGATGACCTCATCGGATGCCAAAATTGTATGTTCTGTTCAGGGCTCAGAAATGCGCAATATTATTTCGAAAATAAAAAATGTAGCAAAGAAGAGCGAGAGCAGAAATCTAAGGAATTTCTTGGTAGTAGAAAAAATATTGCCAGCAGTCTCGCGAAATTCAATGACGTGACAAAAAACAAGATCGCGAAATACGCAAATATCGTACACTGCGAACAATGCTTCGGAGACTTTCAGACTGATAATAAAAAATGTACTTGCTGCTACGATATCAATGGTTCTCATGATTGTAATTATGTCGTAGTCGGCGTGGAAATTAAAGACGTGATGGATGCGAATAACGTCTATCTCGGTCCGGAGAAATGCTATAGCTGCGTAGGGATTATGCACGTGCAGGATGTGCATTTCTGTGTATATGTCTTCGATTCTTATAGCCTGATTTTCTGCCAGGAATGTTATGATTCCAATCATCTCTTCGGCTGTATGGGGCTGAGAAATAAATCCTACTGTATCTTCAATAAACAATATACTCAGGCTGAATATGAAGTCCTGGTGCCTAAACTTATAGAAAAAATGAAAGCTGACTGAGAATGGAGGATGTTTGATTCATCGTACGCATCGTTTCCGTACAACGACTCCCTTGCTATCGAATATTTCCCCGTACAAAAAGTTATCTCCGTAGATGGGACAGAAAAAATTCTTGATCCTCAAGGAAAATGAACCGTAAAGTTGCTGGAAGAAGGGAAAAATATTGTCCGTGCAGAACTTAATTTGGGTGGCTCTTATATCATGCCCATCAAACGAAGGACCAAGGAGATGGAGATCAATATCCCGGAGAATGCCCAGAGAATAAGAGCCTGAGAATTACCTGAGAATATTGACGATGTGACCGATGAGGTACTAGAAAAAGTCGTTCTCTGTGAGTCATCAGGAAGACCTTTCAGAATTCTTAAACAAGAACTCGAGTTTTATCGCAGAAATAAACTACCGCTCCCATTATATCATCCAAGTATCAGATATTATCAGAGACTCTCACAGAAACCTCAGAGAGATCTTCACATGAGAACCTGCGACAATTGCGGCATCGAAATATTATCCGTCTATCCAGAAAAAACAGAATTTAAAGTGTACTGCGAATCGTGTTATGATAAAGCGATATATTAATAATATCGTCATTCCCGCGGAGGCGGGAATCCACATTGACGATATGGATCCCGGCTGCAAGTCCGTAACGCCGGGATGACGAAAAAAACACCAACATTAAGCATTTAACATTTCGTTTAAGCTAATGGATAAAAAAGTTTATGAATTTATCTCTAAACAAATGAACGATCCCATCATCGAGCGGAGAACTTGCGCTTGGACGGGAGAAAAATTTGCTATCTATCAAGGAGATGTGGATCTTTTAGATAAAATTTCTCCCGTCATTGGAGGGAAGAAAATGGATATCCCATTCCCTACATTGAGCCCATTGGCGAGGATGAGAAGGAGGATGATGTTTCGTAATGAGAGGGGATTGTATATGCGTCAATCAGCACTGTCAGGGAAGAAAGTGATCTCCATGTACCATCCAGATATGGTGAGAGATGTTGTCCTCCCACAAGAGATATATTCCAATGAGTACGATCCATTGAGCTGGGGGATCTCATTTGACGCTCAAGTACCCTTTTTTGCTCAGTACAGAACACTTCAGGAAAATATTGCGAGACCTTGAACGATAGCATTCAACAATCTCAATGGCGATTATAATGTCTATAGCTCGGATAATAAAAATATTTATCTCTGCGCAGATGCGATGCGATCAGAAGATACACTGTATGCAACGACGGTAAAACAGGTGAAGAATGGGGTAGACCTCCTCAACGTCTGGGAGTCAGATTATGTTTATGAATCAGTCTCCTCGCATCATCTGACAAAATGTATACAAGCATGGTATTGTGAACACTGTTATGATTGTGGTTTTATCACCACCTGCAAAAATTGCACCAACTGTTTTCTGTGCTCCAATCTCTCAGATAAACAAAATCATATTCTCAACAAGCCAGCAAGCAAAGAAGAAATCGCTACATTTAAGTCCATGATGAGGACACATACCTGAATGCAAAAGATTAAAGAACAGTTCGAGGAGCGTTGGGATACTGAGCCCAGACCTGCTTCCTGGGTAATCAATTCAGAACATAGTTGTGGTAGTGTATTGTCGAATTCCCAAAATGCTTTTATGTGCTTTGATTCTCATGACCTTCAGAATTGTAGATATTGTATTGTGGGCGAGTTCAACACAGACTGCATGGATTGTTCAATTTTCAACCCAAATGCCTCACAGGCTTATGAGCAGGTCTGTTGATGATACCAAATTTCTAAGAGCGCATTTAATACAACTTGTCGACAAAGCTCAGAGACATATTTATCTGAATTCATCCTCAATGGCAATCACATGCTAGGATGCATAAATATGCAGAATGCGGATCATTGTATCCTCAACAAAAAATATCCTAAAGAAGAGCGAGAAACCATCGCAAAAGATATTATAGAAGGACTCCAGCAAGAGGGCAGTCGAGGAGAATTCTTTGATACAACATTCTGTCCTTTCCCATATAATGATACCGTAGCGATGGACTATTTCCCTATCCATACGGTCATCGGAATGGATGGAAAAAAAGAAATAATAGATGCGGAATGAACGGGCACGGTTTACCTTCTGGAGGATGCGTTTATCGCAAGGGCAGAGTTGGATCTCGGAGGAAAAAAAAGAATTCCCATACACCGACGCACTCAGAATTATGAAATTAATATTCCAGAGGATGCTAAGATTATTCAGGCTAAAGATTTGCCAGATAGTATAGATGACGCAGATGATGATATTTGTAATTATGTCATCCTCTGTGAACAAACAGGTAGACCCTATAGGATCACTCCTATTGAACTCAAGATTTATCGTGCATTATGAATCAGTCTCCCAAGACTTCATCATAGTATCAGACATACGCAAAGAATCAAACGCAGAGCACCAAGATGATTTATGATGAGAAATTGCGATGCTACAGGAGAAGAAGTGTTGTCGGTCTATCCACCAGGGACCAAATATAAAGTCTATAATCAGAAGGCGTTTGAGAAATTGTTATATGGATAAGGTGGTTACAGGTTACAGGTTTCAAGTTACAGGTTGGTTGATCGGTTATCGGTTAAAAGTTCATCAACCTTGAGACCTAAGAACCCTCAAAACAAACATTTTAACTTTACTAACATTTTAACGTTCTAAACCAATTTCATGCAAGAGAAGATCATTGAAACTAAACAATGTCCCCACTGCTGAGCCTCTTTCGATATTACCGATAAGGATATTGAAATGTATGATAAACTTTCTCCTGTTATCTGAAATAAAAAATATCCATTGCTCCATCCCACCTTCTGCCCGGACTGTAGAAATCAGAGAAGATTCTCATTTCGCAATGAAAGGAATCTGTACAAGAGGCCTTGTGATTTTTCATGAAAAGAAATAGTCTCTATCTATCATCCTCAGCAGCAATGCAAAGTCTACGATCAGCATATCCGACGATCAGATCAGCGGAATCCCTTCGACTATGGTCGTGCATTTGACTTTACGAAGCCGTTCTTTGAGCAATATGATCAATTGAGTATAGAATGTCCTAGACCCTGCGTGATGAATCAATCCAGCCAAAATTCCGATTATACCAATCACTGCGTGTACAATAAAAATTGTTACATGTGCTTCGATGTCGGTTACAATGAAGATTGCCAGTATATCAGTAATTTTTCTATCTATAATAAGAATTGTACGGATTGTCTCGCTATCCAGCATTGCGAAAATTCTTACGAGTGTACCGATTCCAAACATGATACCAGCTGTTCTTATTTATATAGATGCGACAACTGCTATGATGTGCATTTCGCCTATCATTGTAAGGATTGTTCAGACTGCTTCGGATGCCGAAACCTCCACCACAAACGCTACCACATTTTCAATACTCCCTACAGTAAAGAAGACTACCTCGAAAAAATTCAGACTTTAACCTTCAAAGACTTCAAAACATTCTACGATCAGTATGTAGTCCCTCATGCGATCCAGAAAAATCTCCACATCCTCCTTTCTGAAAATTCCTCTGGCGACAACCTGGAAAATGATAAAGACGTGCAGTTCTCGTTCACCGCTTTCGGAAGCCACGACTGCAGATATTGCTATGACTGCGGAGATATGAAGATCGCCTGTGACGTGACTGAACCGTATATCGGCGAGGGCCACTATGAAACCCATGCTTGCAACAAAAACACCAAGATCATAGGATGCAATAAATGTTTCGAAAATACCAACGTCTATTATTGCCAATATTGTCGAAATTCCAATCATCTCTTCGGCTGTTTTGGCCTGCGTAACCAGGAATATTGTATCTTCAATAAGCAGTACACAAAAGCTGAATATGAAGAGGTGGTCGGTCAGATTATCACGCACATGCAGACTACGGGTGAGCGGGGAGAGTACTTCCCCTCATCGGTTTCTACATTCGGCTATAACGAAACGGTAGCGAACGAATATTATCCACTCGATAAAGAAGAAGCATTGAAACAATGATTCAATCGAAATACCTATGAGCCACCATTTCCTAAAGTAGAGAAAACTTTACAAGCAAATGAAATCCCTTCCATCAAAGAGATCTCCGATGCGATCCTAGACCAAGCAATTGTCTGTGAAGCCACTTGAAAACCATTTAGAATAACCAGGCCCGAATTAGAATTTTATCGCAAGCATGATTTGCCACTCCCCAAGCTTCATCCGGACGTCCGTCATCTCGCAAGGATGGCATTGAGAAATCCAAGGAAGATTCGAGATCGTAAATGTATGAAATGCGGAGTTGATATGAAAACAAGTTATTCACCAGAAAGGAAAGAAATTGTGTACTGTGAGAAATGTTATGATAAGGAAGTGTATGGATAAAAATCGTCAAAGCGTTGAAGCGTTAAACCCTCCTTGGTGGAGGACAAGGCGCTGAAACGTTTGGTCGTTTAGTCGTTTTACCGTTTAGTCGTTCGCTATGGACAAAAAAGTTTACGAGTTCATCTCTAAACAATCTTGAGATCCGATCCTTGAACGAAGAGTTTGTCGTCGATGTGGATCAGACTTTCCTATTTTTTCTGGAGATAAAGATTTACTGGCAAAACTTGCTCCTACGGTAGGCAATGAGAAATTTGATTTGCCACTTCCTACCTTATGTCCAGATTGCAGGCAGAGGAGGAAACTGATGTTTAGGAATGAGAGAAAAATTTACAAAAGGAAATGCGGACTCCTGGACATCGATACCATTTGTACTCAGCATCCAGATTCCGGGCTGACTATATACAGTAATAAAGGATATTTTTCCGACCAATGGGATCCCACGGCTACTGGAAGAGATTTCAACTTTCATAAAACGTTTACAGAAAATCTTCTAGAACTTAGGAAAATAGCTCCTTGTCAGGCAGTAGATCAAGGGGATGATAATCAGAATTCCGAATATGCACAACATGCTTCATCATTGAAAAATAGTTATATGTGTTTCGCGTCAGTGTGATGAGAAGATCTTATTCACTGTTCTAGAATCTCAAATTGCAACAGGAGCATCGATGGGACCTCCATGACAATATCTGATAACATCTATGACTCTTTCGATATCTACAATTCCAATATGGTCATAGGTTCTGCTAAGATCATAGATTCATCGTATACCTTCTTCTCTTACGATATTAGAGGATCAAATAATGTGATTTTCTCTGCGGGGGTAGTTAATGGAGAATATGTCATTTACAATAAGAAGGTTCCTAAAGAGGAATTTAAGCGTTTCTTCGAAGACTTGAAACAGCAGATCAAAACCTATTCCGGATATAGAAAGGCGAAAGAGGAATTTCGAAAAGTAAAGAACGCCTTCCCCCATAAGGCAAGTGATATCACCAATTCTGAGAATTGCTATGGGAGTAGTATAGTGAACTGCAAAAATGTAATGAATGGATTTGAGGCGACAAACCTAGAAGATTGTAGGCATGTGACCTATGCCAAATATGGCAAAGACATCATGGATGCTCATGGAATATATCCAGAGGCAAATAAATGTTACGAGGTGGTCGCTGTAGGATACTGATCGTATGCCTGTTATTTCTCCTATCTCCCTCGAGCAGGTCATGACATTTTTTACAGCGTTTCATGATATCCAGTAAATTATATTTTTGGTTGTGTATATGCTAAAGGAATAGATTATTCGATATTCAATAAAAAATATGATCCAAATCAACGAGAAGAAGAGACAAAGAAAATTATCCATCATATGCAATCTACCGCGGAGCGAGGGGAATATCTCGATCCTAAACTATCTCAATACCCTTACAATGACAGTATTGCGAATGAAGAGTATCCTATACAGAAAATCATAAGCAATGGACAAGAACAGATACTCAATCCTGAATGAACGGGAACGATGACTGTCTTACATCCCGAGAAGACATTGTCTGATGCTACTTTAGATCTCTGATGAGAAAAAGTTTCTATAAGGTGGAGAACCCAAGAGATGGAGATCAATATTGCCGAATGAACAGAGACAATCCTTGCTAAAGATATCCCTGGGAACATCGATGATATCGATGATGATATTCTTTCTAAGGCAATCATCTGCGAAGTGACTTGAAGGCCGTTCAAACTCGTGAGGTCGGAATTAGAATTTTATCGTACCCGTGGATTGCCAGTGCCTAGAAGACACCCAGATGTAAGATACCAAGAAAGATTGCAACTCAGACCTCCTAGAACTCTACATCTTAGACCTTGTGACAAATGCGGAGTCGAAATGTTATCAGTGTATCCAGGAGTGACGGAGTTCAAAGTATATTGCGAGCAATGCTATAATAAGGAAGTGTATGGATAGGAAATAAATTAAAAGATTAAAAAACTAAAAAATTAAAAAATTCCCATTGGCACAACTTTTTAATCTTCAAAATCTTTTAATCTTTTAGTCGATGCTATGTTCGCCGAGAAAATTATTGAAACCAGACAATGTAAGAAGTGCTGATCATCTTTCAATATCACAGATAGGGATATGGAATTTTATGATAAAATTTCACCCGTTTTTGCATGAAAAAAATATCTTTTTTCTCTGCCAAGCTTTTGTCCAAATTGTCGTCAACAGAGGAGGCTAAGCTTCAGAAATGAGAGGAAACTGTATAGAAGAAAATGTGATTTGACGGGGAAGGAGATGATTACCTTATATTCACCAGACAAACCTTATACGGTCTATGATCAGAAAGTACGATGGGATGGTGATCGATCTCCTACGGATTATGGAAGAGATTTCGATTCCGGTAGACCATTCTCCGACCAACTTGATGAACTTTTGATGGAGGTCCCCCATATTAGCACAGGCCTTACAAACCCACAAAATTGCGATTATACCAACTATTCCGTGAACTGCAAAAACTGTTATCTGTCTCGAAGACTCTGAGATAGTGAAGACATTTATTATAGCTATCTTGTACTTAATTCTAAGGACTGCATAGATTGTTATTACATCACCTTATGCGAGAATAATTATGAGCTTATAGATTGTGAGAGTTGTTCAAATAGCAGATTCTCTCAGAACTGTAGTAAATGCTATGATGTCGCTTTTTGTTATGCTTGTAATGGATGTAACTCCTGTTTCGGGTGTGTCTCATTGCAAAATCAGAAGCATTGCTTTTTCAATACACAACTTTCTGAAGAGGAATACAAAAAAGCTATAGAAGAGATGAATGATATTGAGGCCATTAAAGTGAAATTCAAACAACACAAGATCAAGTTTCCTCACAGAGAAAATATGAATGCTCGCTCAGAGAATGTGGTTGGGAATATTCTGACAAACTGCAAAAATGTTTTCTATGGCTTCGATTGCGACAATGTAGAAGATGGGAAATACATATGTGGAGATGTAGATAAGGATGTGATGGATGGGGACTTTATATTCCATGGAGAAAGGGTGTTGGATCAGCTCTCCACTTCACACGCCAATACGACAAGCTTTTGTTATGTCACCAACGACTCGTCAAATGTCTTATATTCATTTTATACTGTAAATTCACACAACATATTTGGCTGCGCATTTATGAAGGATAAAGAATATTGCATTTTGAATAAACAGTACACTAAGGCAGAGTACGAAAAATTAGTCCCTCAAATTATCGAGCATATGAAAAAAACTGGAGAACGATGAGAATTCCTTTCGCCATCCATCAGTGCATTTGGGTACAATGAAACGGTAGCCATGGAATATTATCCTTTGAGCAAAGAAGAAGCATTGAAGCAATGATTTAAACGAAGCGATTATGAATCTCCCACTCCTAAAGTTGAAAAAACTGTGAGGGCAGATGAGATCGCCAATATCAGAGAGATATCGGATGATATCCTTAATCAGGCAATTATTTGCGAAGTAACAGGAAAGCCCTTCCGTATAATCAAACCAGAACTTGAATTTTATCGCAGACATGGATTGCCTTTGCCCAAACGTCATCCAGATCAGCGTCATTTTGATCATGTAGCGATGAGAAATCCTAGGAAGTTACGAGATCGCAAATGCATGAAATGTTGAATCGATATAAAAACATCTTATAGTCCAGAAAGGCCAGAGATTGTTTATTGTGAAAAGTGTTATGATCATGAAGTTTATGGGTAACATCGTCATTCCCGTGCAGACGGGAATCCATATCGGTGACCTAGATTCCGGATGCAAAACTTAACCCTCCTTGGTGGAGGACAGGTGCCGGAATGACGAATAAAAAAAACACCATCATTATTAATTTTTAATTATTCATTCCCTTCAATGCCCGACATCAAAATCCGAGAAGAGAAAATTAAGGAAAGAAGGAAAACGACGATTTTTCGCGATTTTGTCAGAGAAATTTGTTCTCGATATCCTGCTACATTATATAAAAGGGAGGGACTGATATCCAAATTCCCTGATATTGGCAGAGTCCGTATTACGGATGTAATGAATTTTGAGAAGTGAAGAGATGGACTTCCATATCTAGAATATGATCAGACTTTAAGCCTATTTGATAATATAGCAAAATTGTACAAGATCGTTGAATTGCCCAATCTCTTCAGCTATGGCTCAAATGAAAATGCAAATTTTACCGACCTCTCGGTAAACTCAAAGAATATTCATCTCAGCTTTCTAACTGTCGATGATTGTGAAAATATCTGCTATGCATTTAGCATCAAAGGCCACTGTAGGAATATCTTCAATAGCACTGCCGTGCTCAATTATTCTGAAAATGTTTATTTCGGTGAGGGGATCGTAAATTCATCCAGGATATTTTTCTCAAAGTTTATCATCAATAGTTTCGACGTCCGGTTCTCTACCAATCTGACCAACTGCCAGAATTGTATCTTTTGCGATAACCTAGAGAATGCCTCATATTGCATCCATAATAAGCAACTTACCAAGGAAGATTTTCTCAAAGAAAAAGAAAAGATTCTTGCGCAGAAAAATAAGTTCCTCCCATGGTATCAGGAGCTTCCATTTCAAGGGAACAATATAGGAAGTCATAATGTGCGCTGAAGTTTTGTACAAGATTCGGACTCAGTAGAAGATGGGTATCTTTGTTATCAGATCAAGAATTGAAGAAATATCGTCATGGTCGGGTGAGAAGGCGTGAATGAAAATATGTACGATGTCTGCTCCTCATGAGCGATAAAAAATAATGATTTCTATGCTACATCATGAGCAGGGATATGATCTCAAAATGTCTTTTGCAGCTGACATATATCATGAGCAAATATCTATTATTCCTATTACACAGATGCCTGCTCCTACTGTCTAGGATGCATTTGATTGAAAAACAAATCCTTTTGCATACTAAATAAACAATATACCAAAGAGGCACGACTCGAGCTAGCGGATAAGATTTTTGCACAGATGGATGCAGACTGAAGTTTGTGAGCGTTCTTTCCGTGATGGCTGTCCCCCTTCTACTTCAACGATACCATGGCCTATCTCGTGGATGATTCTTTCACTAAGGACGAGGTTGCTAAGGAATGATATATGCGAAGAGAAGAAAAAATAACCGTTGATATCCCTGCTTGAGTTGAAGTTATCGAAGTTAAAGACTTGTCTCTCTATCAATGATTCGACGAGCAATGAAAACGGAAAATAAATCCAGATATTTTGAAGAAGGTTATTAAAGATACAAATGGAGACTGTTATAGGATTGTCCCTATGGAATTGGACTTCCTGCAGAAACACTGATTGCCATTGCCTGAATTACATTGGCTTGAGAGAATAAAACTTTGATTTAAATTTAAATAAAAAAGGTTGTCGAAGGGTAGTTAAACAGTAGATAAACAGTAGTTGAACAGT
>CAIXFE010000010.1 GCA_903918675.1 uncultured bacterium | reverse complement strand
TATCTCTACGAAAATATCTCTCAGCCTGGCAGCTCGTTCAAAATTATTTTTCTGAACGGCATCATTGATCTGGCTTTTGATCTCGTCTTTTATCGGCTTCGTGTTTCCTTTGAAAAATGAGACAATTGAGTGAATGATATCGGAGTATTGGTGTATCGGTGTATTGGTAATCGGGAATTGGGAACCTTGCCTACCGGCAGGCAGGTCGGGAATCGGGTAGGGTCTTTTAGCTTTAAGCTTTGTGCTTTGTGCTAATGTGCATCGTCATGAACATATTCCAAAATAATAATCTGAACAGAGTTTGCCTTGTCTAAACTGGGTATTTTTGCAGCCTCTAAATTTCAATACCTGTCTGAGGTAATGGAGAAAATTTTTGAGTGACTGCGTGTTATGTTTTGGTCAGATGTAGGTCGCCTTATCGTCCAGCCTTTTTCTCGTAATCAAAATCTGAGGAAAGTCTTCGTGAGTGATCTTGATATAGACGTAAGAATTATCCGCCTTGAGCAAATTATTGTAATAGGGCTGATATTCTTTGATCATGTTATCTTCCAAATACAGAGCTTCGCTCTCATTTTTGACGATATGAAAATCTAATTTCTCGGCTTTGGCGAGCATTTCTTGTTTTCGGAGCGATCCTGGAGAGAAGTACTGCGTCACTCTTTTCTGCAGGTTTTTGGCCTTGCCGATATAGAGGACTTTATCCTTTTCGTCCTTGAAAATATAAACTCATGGATCATTAGGTATGTTTTGTAGATTGATTGTCATAATGTATGTATATTGAAGAGGCGATGTTTCTCAAATGGAATTATTACGTATGTCTTTCGCTTTGCTCAATGGCTTCGAGAATTGCTTTTGTTTGTGTTGTCTTTAACCCTTCGGGGAGTTACTTTTTGTCTTGATATAAATGTTTCACTCTAATGTTTTACGTATGTTTCCGTAGGACTTACTTTTTGGCATTGCCCCAAAAAGTAAGCAAAAAAGTCTAGGCCTCGACAGAGTACACGATGTCTCGGCCAGAGGTTTGCTTAGTCGTTGAGATCTTTCCAGTCCTGCGCCGGGATTTGAAACTAATTTAAAAATATACGCAAGTAGATACTGAACCGGCTACGTCTTGGTTGGTTTGTCTATGCCGAATGGTAGGTTCTTTACCGTCGATTACAAAAAACGACCTTTTGAGGGGCCGTTTTCTATGATAAAGCATTGATTGGGTACTATTTTTTCTTTGGTTGTTTTACCAATTCGTAGACGCCTTTTTCTACTCTCTTGAAAAGATCTTTGAATTTTTGGAGATTGAGCATGACTGTATTTGGACTGACCATCTTCTCTTTCAACATCTCTCTGCAGAGTTCTTTTACATTCATAGGTCTTTCATTTTTTTCGAAGATTCTGACTAGGATTTCTTTGACCATACCTCCTTCATATCACCGTTCTTTCAATCCATAGATTCCGAGTCCAAGGTTTACGAAGATATCATTATTTTTTACCAATTCATTGTGAACGGTATTGATTTTGACATTTTTAGCAGGGAATCGTTCCATGATCTTGGATGGCAATTCCTGGTAGTGGATAGGTTTATTGATCCTTCTCATTGTGTAGAGGATCTTGAGCTTGATAGTCTTTGGATTGACATCAGCAAATGTTGGAAGTCCGATCTTGCCGTCAAATACGCTGATCTCTCTGATAGACTCAAAAAAGTTTACATAGAAAAGATCGTTTTTGAGATAGTGAACTTCTTTATAATCCTTAGCAAAATTTTCTTTGAGGTGTCCGATGAATTCATATAAATCCTGGCTCTTCGCTCTTTTCTCAAAATAAGCAGCGATAGTAAGTACCATCTTTGTCAAAAGATCTTCATACAATGGTTCCAAGTAGAATGCTTTGTTCAAATATTTATTTCTCTTGAGATAGGTTACGTCAAAGTCAGATATCAAGATCAATTTGATCTCTTGTTTGGTGAATTTGAAAATGTTTTTATTGAACAATTTAGAGATCAAGATATCTTCACATAAGATACCTCCATGAGCATCCAAGACTTTTTTTGCTTCTTGGAGGACTTCCATATAGGTATCATTACCTACGATCAGTCTCCTAAATCTCATCAAAGCTTGAGTCTCGATCTGTCTGATCCTTTCTCTTGTGAGCGAATATTCTTTTCCGATCCTCTGTAGGGGAGTCTCTCTGGATCCATCCAAACCGAACTTTCTCATCAACACTAATCTCTCCTTGGGTTTGCAGTATATCAAAATGTCTTTGAGATTGGTTTTCTCAATATCGACTTTTAGCTTCTTGTCATCCATCTTTACGTTGAAGTTCATTCTAGCCTTTTAAGTGAGTAAAAGTTGAAAATAACTATGCTTAGAGTATTAAGAATTTGCTCTTCAATGTCAAGAGATTGTTGAGGAAATCTTTCCTGGCCTCGCTTGAGCTTGCCCGCCCGCTTATACGTTAAATTTGAAAATAATTACATCTCCATCCTTGACGATATACTCTTTTCCTTCCAGTCTTACTTTGCCTTTTTCCTTCGCTTTGCTTCGTGATCATGCAGCGATAAGGTCTTCATATGACACGATTTCGGCCTTGATAAATCATTTTTCAAAATCGGTATGGATAGCTCAGGCCGCTTGTGGTGCCGTAGAATTGACTTTTACGGTCCAGGCCTTGGATTCTTTTTCTCCTGTAGTAAAGTAGTACATCAATCCAACCTTATGGAATGCGAGCGTGATGAGATCATCCAACGTAGGAATGTGAGTCAGTTTATCTACTTCCAAAAGCTCAGTCAAAAACTCCTGTCTCTCGTCTTTGCTCATCTCCATCATCTCGGATTCGAGTTTCGCGGACACCACAGCCACGGGAGCCTGAAGCTTAGTCATAAATTCTTCCTGGATTTTAAATCCGATAGCAATATCTTCCTGTGCAACATTGATCGCATAGACAATAGGTTTCGTGCACAATAGATTATAGGGTTTCACAAGTTTCCATTCTTCAGGAGTCAGCAGTTCTTCGATCGCATGAGCTATTTTCCCTTGCTGGAGTGCAACCTTGATTTGCTCGAGAATTTCAGCGAGTTTTGCGTCGTCTTTATTGGCAGTTAGTTTGCCTCTTTTCGCGATGTTTGGCAAATTTCTTTCGATGACTTCGAGATCGGCAAGAATTAATTCCGTATTGATGACTTCGACATCTCTCAAGGGATCAATGGTCCCATGTACGTGTACGACCTCACTATCTTTGAAATGTCTGAGCACTTGCACGATGACGTCGACTTCTCTGATGTGTGAAAGAAATTTATTTCCCAAACCTTCTCACTGACTCGCGCCTTTCACAAGCCCTGCGATATCTACGAATTCGATATTTGCATAGACGGTCTTCTTAGATTGCGACATCTTGGAAAGCTCTTCTAGTCTATGATCTTTCACGTCAACAATACCGATATTTGGATCGATTGTACAGAAAGGAAAATTTTCTGCGGGGGCGGAATATGATTTGGTTAACGCGTTGAATAATGTCGATTTTCATACGTTGGGGAGGCCTACTATTCAGATTTTCATATTGAATGATGAATTGATAAAAGGCCTTCGGCCGATAAAATGATAAAGTGCAGAGTGTATAGTTTTTTATACTTATGTATTTGAGGAGAGATTGCAAATTGCTTATTCTGCGATGGCGAAAATATTAACCCATGGATTGTGGTCTGGGCTACGAATGAATCCTTTCTGGATAGAAAATTTACATTCTTTCAATAGTTGCTCTATCTCTTCTAGTCTTCGATATGCAAAAAATCTTTCTTCGTTATTAAATCTTTCCTCTTTCACGTATCTTTCTCCTGTCCCTTCCTTCACTCCTATGAACATCAATCATCCTTTTTTTAACACGCGGTGAAATCATTCTAATGTTTTCTTTGTTTCATCTTTGGGTATATGGAGCAGAGACGCACATGATCGAAGGCCATCAAAAGTCTGATTTTTGAATTTTAGATCTCTCATATCCATGACTTGTAAATTTGCTTCTGGATATTCTTTCTTTGCCATAGTTATAAACTCTGGAGTCAGATCTATTCCCGTGACGTTCATTCATTTTTTATAAAATGCTCATACATCTCTTCAATGTGCGCATCAGATATCTAAGATATTTTTTCCTGAAACGTGTCTTAAAAAATATTTACGGTTCTCTTCATCTCTAGAGAGCTCTGAACGACTAACTTTATATGCTTCGGCACAATTTCTGTATCCCTCTATAGTAATCTTTACTGGATCTTTCTTATCTTTCATTTTTTAAGTAATCATGAAAAATAAATTAATAACTTTCCAATGCTTTAATTCTGTTTTCTATCGTAGGATGGGTAGAAAAGAGATTGCGAAGTCATCCGGTTTTATTTTTAGTAAAGGGGTTTCGGATGCACATTGCGGCGATGGTATCTTTCTGGATGGATTCGATGACAGGATCTTGAGAAATTTTTTGCAGCGCTGAAATCATAGCAAATTTATCTTTAGTGAGCTCGACACTGCCGGCATCGGCAAGGTATTCTCTCTTGCGTGAAATGGCGAGCTGGATGAGCGGATAGATGAGATATCATAGGATGAGTAAAATTAATCCAATGAGTGGAAGAGGATTTTTGCTATCTCTATCTCCTCTTACTCTGATGAGGATCTGCCCCAAGGTTCAAACGACTCCTACGAATACGACGATGACGATCATGAGTAATGAATCCTTATTAATTATATGGGTGAGCTCATGTCATGCAACTGCCTCTATTTCATCCTTATTGAGTTTATTTATTATTCCTCTAGAAAAAACGATTCGCGCATTTTTGGTATTTCGACCGGTGGAAAAAGCATTGAGGCTATCGTCATCCAAAATCCCAATGTGGGGAGTAGGCAAACCTCTGGAGATACACAGATTCTCTACTATATTATAGATCTCAGGATTTTCAATCCTTGTGATCGGTCTCGCACCAGCAAATTTGAAAATGATCTGTCTATAGAAGAAGAAAGAAATTATTCATCGGATGAGAATGATAGGTCCTAGTAAGGAAAAGATTTGCCATGATGCTGTTTGTCACTGTGCTCGCGCTGCGGCTCGTGAGATGGTTTGATTGCTTTGGCTGAATGTATATATGGTAAATCCTATCGTGATAATTGCTCGCAAAAATATAGGAAAAAGTACGATCAAGAAATAGCTTCTCATCCTATTTGCTCGCAGTGAACTTTGGATGCCTTTGTACATCGGATCGGCAAAGGGAATAAAAGAGACTATAAGCTAAAAACTGGTATATTGGTATATCGGGGATTGGCCTGCCTGCCGGTAGGCAGGTGTATTGGGTTTGGCTCATTTAGCTCCCCAATAACCAATGACAAATAACCAATTACCAATAACAACTAAAACTTCACTTGTGGCACTTCCTTCTCTTTTTCATCCGTCACTGCGAAAAAATTATCTTGTTTAAATCCAAACATACCGGCGATGATGCTGCTTGGGAATGATTGGATCGTTGAATTAAATTCGTTGATGCTGGAGTTGAAGAATCTTCTGGTTGCGGCGATTTTATTTTCAATGTCGGCAAGTTCAGTTTGAAGCTGAATGAAATTTGCGCTGGCCTTGAGGTCGGGGTAATTTTCTGCTACGGCGAAGAGTGATTTGAGTGTGCCACTGACCATATCGTCAGCTTTGAGTTTATCGTTTTGTGTGGTGGCATTGAGGAATTGTGTCCTCGCTTGGGTCAGTTTTTCTAGTGTGTCTTTTTCGTGTGTAGCGTAGCCTTTGACGGTGTTGACTAAGTTTTCTATCAAGTCAAATCTCATCTTCATCTGGACATCAATGTCCGCAAAAGAATTTTTGACATTATTTCTCAGTCTGACAAGTCTGTTGTACCCGAGTACAAAATACAATACTATGACGATGATGATAATAAGGATGATTCCTGTAGGGCTCATGATAATCTTTTAGAAGATAAATGATGTTTGGAGTATAAAGATATATAAGAGTATTTCAAATTCAATTGAGGAGTTGGTATATTGGTGTATTGGGGATTGGCGTATTGGGTAACGGCTTTCGGCCAAATAACCAATGACTAATGACCAATTACCAATTACCAATTACTTTTCCAATACAAATCCAAAATCTTTTTCAAATTGCTCAGTGGCTGCTTGATAACTTTTTTGCGATTCATCATCCATATTGGTAAAGGTTCGTCATCGTGAAAGCTGCTTGGGCAGTTGGAATCCAAACATCTCTAAAACAGACTTTTGCGTCGTGACCACCGCTTCATTATTTCGATTGTGACCAATCACAATGATGCCTGCCTGGATATCTTTGATGATATTGTCTTCGCCCAATGTACTATGGCGATTTTCTATTCGCGTCAATCTCTCGATGAGCTTCTGATACATTTCATTGGTCTGTCCTCGTCTGACTGACGTGAAGAACACAACAGTATCTGACTGGAATAGGGCTTTGGATATTTTTCGGAGTTCATCATCAGGATTGTTAATTGAGGCTCGGCATCTATGGCAT
>CAIXFE010000009.1 GCA_903918675.1 uncultured bacterium | reverse complement strand
GCAGATTCCAATGCAAATTTGATCGCAAGTTTTCTCTCGGGGATGATGAAGAAATCTTTTCCCAGAGTTCTCTTCTTGATATTTGCCGTCAATTGTTTCAAAATTGTAAACCTATTTTCTGTATCGGCATCATCATCCGTGGCAATAATAAGATCAGCATAACTGTCTACGACTTCACCCATAATAGGCCTCTTCAAGGTATCTCTTAGGCCAGGTGCGCCGAAAACCGTGATCAATTTCCCTGATCACTTGATCTCAGAAAGATAGTTTAATGTCTTCTCCAATGCATCAGGGGAGTGGGCGAAATCGACGTAACAATGCACGCCATTCTTCTCTACATATTCCATCCTGCCCGAGACGCCCATAAATTTCTGGATAGAGACGATGGCTTTATCTACGTCTACTCCTATCTGTACCGCTACGCTCAGCGCCGCTAAAATATTATATACGTTGAATTTCCCCAACAAATGTGTCTGTATGCTGTACGTTTTTCCTAGGTAGGAGAACGTGAAACTCGTTCAGTCTGTCTTTTCTACGATATGATCTGCTTTGAGCGAGGCAGAAGCGGTGACGCCAAAAGATACTTTCTTATCGAAAGGCATATCATCAAATCGCTGCTTCCCGACTTTATCATCTGCAGGGAAAGACGCATATTTATTTTGCTTCTCACTATTGAGCACATAAGAGAAAAGTTTTTTCTTCGCTTTGATATATTGTTCCATAGTGCCATGATAATCCAGATGATCATGTGTGACATTGGTCAATATCGCGAAATCAAATGCGACTCCTTCAAATCTATACTGATCCAATCCATGCGATGAAGTCTCCAATACTGCGATTTTACAGCCAGCATCTTTGGCCATCGCAAGCGTCGATTGGAGATCAAAAATATCTAGAGAGGTCATTTTTTTGGTGTTGGGAACCTCTTGATCTCCGATCAAAATATTCGCAGTACTGACAGAGACGCATTTCGCGACATTGTCATTCAATATCTGATGGATGAGATTGACAGTTGTTGTCTTGCCATTGGTCCCCGTTACTCCGATTACAAAAAATTTCTTAGAAGGATTTCCATAGATAGCATTTGCTAGTTGCCCACTGAGCTTTTTCCATGCCTGATACAAGAAACTACTTTTCAAGATGGGATAAAGTTTATTGTAGAAGAAAATTTTTTTAAGAAGAGATTTCATGATGTTTTTTCGGATAACATTAAAAACAGATTTCTTGCTGAAATATAAGATTTTGATGGACATTTACAACAAAAATTTGTGCCAATTGAATTCCCTCTTTATCCAAAGAGGGTGCCCGATAGGGCGGGAGATTTTATTGAAAAAAATCCCCCGGCTTCGCCACCCCCTTTTCCCTAGCGGGATTCCTTTCAGTCCCTTAAAGGGGGGACTTCATTGAGAAAACTTTTAACAATTCTTCAAAATCCATGCTCCTACAATCGCTGCAGTTTCCATTCTCAGTACAGTATCTCACAGATCTTTGATCTCAGGTTTGCCTGCTTCGAAACGTGCATAATCCTTGGGTGTTAGACCTCATTCTGGTCAAATTACTCAGAGCTTAGAACTTAGCTCTTTGACCTTAGAGTTTCAATTCTTAATGCTTAATCCTTCATTCTTAATTTCTTGTGGTGGTCAATCATTGAGTGCAACTGATTTATCGAATACAATAACTTCTGAATCCTTCATCCATTCATCAATATTACTAGCAAACGTGACCGTAGGCAATGTCCATCCTCGCGATTGCTCCAGGGCTTCTTTGGCTATCTTCATCAGCCTCTCTTCTTTCTTCACATTCCAGGTCTTGATAATTGACCTTTCTGCGGGTCGGAAAATAATAGTATCGATTCCGATCTCACATAACTTCTGGACAATGAGTTCCACTTTTTCTCGCTTATTTGGCATAGCGATAAGCATTGTCGTAATTGGCTTATCAGATGAAGGAGTATTGAGGGTGTTTTTTACTTTTCAGAAAATTTTCAGATCATGAAGTCCAGTCAGCTCTATTTCATATCTTATATTTTTTTCTTGGATGAAAATATTATCGCCCGTTTGCAATCTCAAAACTTTCTTCGCTTGATTTCGAAGCTCAGGATCGTCTATGATGACTTCATTGCCCTTAATTGCGATATGATCTAAGAGAAATAATTGCATAGGAATTTAAAAGGATAAATACTCGTCAGCCTTCGGCAGGCCTCGTGATAAACGTTCACTATGTTCACGATAAATACTCGCCTTTGCTCGTGATAAAGAGTTGCTTAATGGTCGCTACTGTTAGACTACAGTTCGTCTACTGTTTATCTACCGTTCAACTATTTGTCTTCATAACGTTTTTCCCATAATGACTCACGAGATAATACATATTCCCTCTCAATGAAATCCCCAGTCCTACACTATCAAATGTCTTACTCACGATAGAGCCATAATGCGGTTGTGATTTTTTATATTTTTCATTCATAAAAAAAGTTCGTGTAGATTTGATCGCCTTGATCAGGGCGTCGGTGCAATCGCTTTTGGCGCATTTATAATATCCATATCCGATGTTTTCCGAAAACATTGTCCCTGATTCGTCGTGAAATCCGATCCCGAGTCCAGCAAACCAGCTCTTGATACTCCGATAATTATAATATCCGTCCCCAGCCAGTCTCTGATGTGTCGTCAGATTTATACCTTGTAAATATTCCGCCCATTTTTCAGAAGAAGCGTCCAAGAGCATGCATCATGTATAGGCATTGAGCCCCAATGATTTTCTTTCTCCATTATTCCGTGAGAGTCGGGTGGTCTTCACTTTATTCAGATCCACGTTTTTGGGTACCGTAGCAAACGAAGATATTCATATGAAAAACATTGATCACGCCAGTGATAATAATCCTATTTTCCAAATATTTTTTCGCATGAAGACGGAAGGATAATAAAATTGATTAATCGCATGATAAAATTTCTATGAAGTAATGCAAGAGGTTTAATCATTGGTTATTCGCTATCGGTTATTGGGCGGGGAGCCTTCTCCCAATATACCAATCCAACAATTTTCCCTTTGAATTTCTCCCCCCTTTCCATACACTCATGCAAGCAAGTGTTTTTTATTGATAAAAAATTCCATATGATCGCATACATCATAGAATCGATGAGGGGTTTTTTTCAGTCATGATACCATCATATGCTCCCCATCTATATCGTCGTGATCGTGGGGGTATTTATCCAGGTGGTCAAAGTGGTCATTGATCGGATCAGATATAGGCGTTTCTATATCGGACATATATTTGATTCATGAGGATTCCCTTCATTTCATAGTGGATTGGCGAGTAGTGTTACCATGCTGGTATGGTTGACGCAAGGATTTAGTAGTCTCGGATTTGCTGTGGCGTTTGCATTCAGTCTCCTTTTCGCGTATGATGCAATGAACCTCAGATACGAAGCTGGTCAGCATGCTCAGTATATCAATTCTATGAGATTTGAATTGCAAAATGTTTTGCAGAAGAAAGAATGACCACTCAAAGAAAGGATCTGACATACTCCATTTGAAGTTGCTGGCGGCATTATTGTCGGATCGGTGTTGACGTTTATGTTGTATTATCGATTCTTTTTGGTGTAGAGAATAAGAACGTAGCCTCAGGTGGCTTCAGATAGCCTCAGATGGCTTCAGGCCTGCCTGCGGTAGGCAGGTTGTCTAACAATTATGCAGCAACATGTAGCCATCCCAAAGACAATAAGTCCATTACCATCAAGTCAATCCATGCTATTACTTTAACCGTCCATCAGTGGCCAATGATAAAATTCGTTACCTCCAGACCCATAAAAAAAATACAGAGATCTAGGATGCCGGTAGATACAGACAGAAGGATACAAAACAAAGTCTTATCTAAGCGTCGCCGTTTTTCTCTCAAGATGATCTGGATTATTTTCATCGTTTTTACGCTAATATATGGGTGATTTCTCTTATTCAAAAACACCTTATTCGCTCCCAAATATACTATAACTACGGTGAATTATAGTACGGGAGATATGCAGATCTATGGAGACTTCAACCTGTACAAAGCCATCTCAGCGGAGATCAAGCAAGAGAATTACAATGTCGTTCGCTTCAACAAAAATACAATCCTTGCACAGCTTCAAACTACCTATCCTTTCCTCAAGGATCTCGTCATCACATTTATGGATGCGAATAGGGTAAAAGTGGATATCTTATTCCAGGAACCCCAGCTTATCATCAGAAATGCTGATCAAAAATACTGAGTATTCCGCTGATATATTTTCCCCATTTCTTCTGGCGATAGCATGGGTGGAGGAGTAGAAATCCTTGATCTCCCAGATTATCTCAGTGGGATGAATAATATGACTGGATTCTTCTTTAGGCAATCGGCGGATGATCTGATCCAACAGACGGATTTATTATATCAAGCTTTCTCAGGTAAGATCCAACATATAGAATATTTGCCAGGAGGCGAGAGGACAATCGTATACGCAGAAGATAAGATCTTTGATATCAATAATTTGGCGGACATTGTCACTCAGATCAGAAATATTCAGCTCTTGAAAAAATATTATCCCGATTACGCGGCATTGAAAGAAGTTGATTTAGGAAGTATAGAATTGGATAAGGTAATCGTGAAGAAATAAATTGAGAAGTTGAGAGGTGGAGACATTGAGGGATTGTAATGTCTCAATCCTCAATCTCTCAATCCTCAATTATCTGGAGACTTTTAGACCTTAAGACTTTCGACCATGTTAAAGAAGGACTTTCCCATCTTCAAAAACAATCCCTGATTAGTTTTCCTGGATAGTGCTGCTTCATCGCAGAAACCTAAATATGTCATCGATGGAGTCTCCGAATTTGTGGCTTCTTCTTACGCAAATATCCACAGAGGTGCCTACTCCTTATCAGAGAAATCTGAAGAGCTGTACGAAGCATCCAAAAAGAAAGTAGCTGAATTACTCAACGTCAAATCCAGTGAAATCATTTACAGCTACAACGCCAATTACGCCATCAATTTGATCGCTCAGTCACTGTGTAAATCACAATTTCTCGGCAGGGGAGATGTCGTCTTGATAGGAATTCGGGATCATCATGCGAATATCGTCCCTCGGCAAAGTTTGTCTACGGAATATTGATTCAGCATAAAATTCATAAACATGCGATCTGATTACACGATCGATCGACAGGATTTCGCCAAAAAATATGACAAGAAAGTGAAGGTAGTAGCCTGCTCACACGTGTCCAACGTGACCGGAGGCATTTACGATGTCGAGAAGATCAAACAGCATTTGAGACCAGATACTTTTTTCTTGGTAGACGGTTCCCAGTCCGTACCTAACTTCCCGGTAGACGTGGCGAAGATCGGTTGTGATTGTATGGTGTTCACCGCACATAAAATGCTGGCGTACACAGGGGTCGGTGTGGCATATCTCCAGAAGGATTGGATCAAAAAGTTGCAGCCACTCATCTCCGGAGGGGGAGCGATAGCAGATGTCGACATGGAAAGATACACCACCAATGGGACCGCAGAAAAATTCGAAGCCGGCACTCCAAACATTATCGGGGCCGTCAGTGTGCTCAAAGCGTTGGAATATATCCAGAAAATAGGAGGGATGAAGAAGCTGCGAGAGCACGATCAGGAGATCACTCGTTATGCATTAGAGAAATTTCACACCTTAGAAAAAGCGAAGAAACTTGAGCTCATCGGCCCCTACGATCCCGCCAAGAGAGTCGGTGTCTTCTCGTTCACGCTTCCCAGGCAGAAAAATAATACCTTAATCGGTGAAACTTTTGCAGCTAAGAATATCTGTATCCGTTGTGGCGGGCATTGCGCTTATCCACTACATAAATTCCTCCGTAAGGCCGGAACCTGCAGGATGTCACTGTATCTGTACAACGACAAGGACGACATTGATGCATTTTTCAAGGTATTGGAGAAAATAGTGAAGTAGAAGAGTAATTTGCCTTCGGCGTAATGTGTTCGCATATGCGAACGTAATTTCGCTGTCCGGCTGACCGGACCAGATCACTGTAATTGGTTGAAATTATAAATTACATCCAGTAGGATAAATTACGATTAATTACGTCCGTCAGGACTCGTTACAACGCAATTAACCATCCAAAGCACGGATCAACTATAATTACATAGATATGTCAAGACAAACGGGATTCGCAATCCTGTTTTTTTTGTAAAAAAAGGCAGTTCTGGATATAATATTGATGTATTTTATGACCTTTAATTTTTATACCAAATATTATGACTCCTCCAGAAAAAAAAGTTGAAACTCCAATAGTGCCCACGGCAGATACGCCAAAGGTGGATTTACCTGTTGTCCCCTCCGTGGATGCGAAAGATGTTGACGGCGATGATACCACGTCGGCGGATTTGGAAAAGATAAAAGTGAACGTGGCTTATGTGAAGACTGAGATGGCCACGCTTAAAACTGATATAGCTGAACTAGATAAAACAAAATCGAGTTTGAGCGCAGAGGTTTTGGCGGTGAAAGAAAAGAAAATAGAGGACAAAGAAACGGAATTGGAAACAAAGAAAACAGAAACACAGGCGCTCATAGATAAAATGAGGGAAGAGCAAATCGATGCCAATCTGGAATGATTGGATGCGACAACCAAAGCCACCATCCAAAAGGAATGGGCGGCAAATGAGGTTTCTCTCAAAGCCTATGAAACTGAATTAGCTGAAGTTAAAGTCACCGATAAAAGTCGGCTGAGAAAACAACGGGATGGCATAAGCAGCAAAGAAGAACGGAAGCAGCATACCTGAACGAATATTTTACGTGCAACCGTAGGATTGGGTGCAGTGTATGCCTGATATAGGGCATTGAAATGGATATTTGGCCGATGAAAAAAAGAAACTACAAGTACGACGGCAACAGATGCGGCTAGCGCTCCTACAGAATGATTTCGAGATCATGGAGTCGGTAGAGTGCTCAAATATGCTGGCCTATGAGTCGCATGATTCTTCGGCATCAAGTGGTTGATAAAACAATTTAGCAAATCAGACGATGATAAAAATACTGGAGCTTGAGCAGGAGTAACAGATCTTTTAAAGGACACGCATGATGGGGTAACGAGCTATGAAAAGATAGAGAGTGCTGAAACAAAAACTGCGCTCACTAATGTAGGAGATGGAGTGAATACATTATATAAATATGTAAACGATTTTGATGATACAAAAGAAGTGAAATGAGCTGTGGACACCGAGGCTTTGTGATGAGGGAAGGATAAATATTCTTGAGTGATTCCACATGTCCTAGATAACTCATTTGATACGATGGGAGATCTGGAAAGTGAAGTGGGACTATTCACCGTATGAGCATATGGTGATGTAACACAGATGGAAAAAGCTTTTGCTGAATCACTTGGGAAATGAGTATGAGCATGAGCATGATTATTGATCAATGGAGTAATGTGACTATTCCCCACATTCAAGCCTGTATTGCCTACGGATACTAAAACAGTCGTCGCGGAGAAAGTAAAAACTTTCCTTACAGGAGACAATAATACAGACGAAATCCATTCATTGTTTAGAAAGATATTTAAAACTATGGCGTATCTCAATTATGCAGAGAATGCCTATATATGAAAAACAGTAGAAGCATGATTAAAGGCAGGCGCCATATTATACAAGAAATCATGAGATGATTGGGAAGCAGAAGAATATGATGCCACAGATACAGAGAAACTTCAAAAGTTAATCCAGAAAATCATCTCTGATCCGGGTGAATATAAGGTAGGAGAAACGACAGTTGCATCCATGAGAACCGCCGAATTTAGAGGAAAGAAAATTAGGGATGTCCAAGCTATGGGCATCACTGAAGATATTCTTTTAGCATATAATCCAATTATCAAAAAAAATGTAGATGATGTGAATGTGCAGAGGAAAGAAAAAATAGATCTCTTGGCTACAGATCAAGATGCCGCACTAGACAAAATGTCTGCAAATGCAGAATCGGAGATGTGAAATTCCATCTTTAGATCCATAGCAAATACTATTCCAGTGCTCCATCTACTGGAAATATTTGGAGTCGGAACTGAAGAAGAAGTAAAGAAAAAAGTTATGCAGTATGGTTGATATAAAGACCTTTTGGCAGAGTACAAAACGGAATTTACGAAAATGAAGACGGAGAAGGATACTACCAAGGTCAAAGAAAAGATCGATAAATATTATGCACAGTTGAAAGAAGTTAGTATCACAGCGGCAGGGCTTTATGAATTACAGGACAAAGATGGAAATCGATTTTTGCATATCAAGACTCCAATATACAATATGTTATCATGATATGGTAAGATGATCGTTACATGACCAGTCTTATTGGTTTCTTGAGCCGCAGAATTGGTCGGATGAGTCGCCGGGGGAGATGCATCCCAGGTACGAGATTGAACGAAGGATCTTCTGAAATGAGCATTTTATACGGGATCTGGGGTATGAGCGTTTATGCTAATATTCACAAAATACAAGCGTTTATGATTGAAACTTATGTTCGCACCGATCACCTATCCTCTCAAGCGAACTGGCACGGCGATTACCCCATATGTGAAGAGCAACGTCGCTGATATGGTGCCTCGGTTAGGTAAAAAAATCTATACATCAGTAGATAAACTAAAGACAGGAATGACTCGCGGAATGTCCACAGAAACAGCATTAAAATTATATGAAAATATTGCATGATCAAATACTACGGAGCTTAATCAAAATTTCATAAAAGATATCTTAAAGGTCGGTAATAGTAGCACTGTAGAGAGTACAGAGAATTTGGCTATGTTGTCAGATCTTATAGAGAAAAAACAATTTGGGGTGATAGATAGTATGATAGAAAGAAGTCGAAAAAATATCCCAGTGATTAGCAAAAGAATAATGGATTTAAGGGCTGGCTTGAAAAACTTAAAACCTGTATATGCAATACTTGATAAAAGTGATATTACAGTCCAAAAATTCTGATATAAATTATTGGAGAAGACGGACTACACGGATCGATTAAAAGTACAGAAGTTATTGTCTGACCCTGAAACCATTAAAGAAATCCAGGCAATAGAAAATATAGATGATATCCCATCCATAGCAGCTAAGCTTGGAAAATCTGTGGGTAAGATGAAGACGATGGATGCTAGTGAGATCTTAACATGCAGAAATGCCATCAAAAACTGAGCACTTAAAGCAAGTAAGTCAACTGCCGAAGGTCTCACGGGAGAGCGAGCAGAAGTTCAGAAACTTGTGGAAAAGGATATTGAATCTGTGGAACTCATTAAGAAATGACTTAAAAATAAAACATGAGGATGAAAAATATTGGAGCCAGTATATAACGCTAGACTCAAGAGTATGGCAACATTTGAAAGTAATATAAGTGAGTTAAGTGCGGAGCAAGTATCTTCATTTAAGAGTCTAAATAAACTTGGCTTCAAAACGCATCATGTCGTGGAGCTCTTTGATATTATGGAGAAAGAATGAACATTGAGTGGTCTAGCTGAGAATGCTAAGTTGACTAAGATATTGGAAAAGGATGCTCCGACTATGACGGAAATAGCTGAGGCGCTAAAAGTACAAAGTGAGGCATTAAAACTGGAAAAAACTGCGGCAAGACAAATTAGCACTGAATTATTGGCGACGGTAGAGGCGGTAAAAGCAAAACAGGTATTGGTATGAGCAGAAGAGATAGGCGTCTTATTGAAAACTATAATGAGAGGTGTGGCAAAAATTTTAAGGATATAATAAAAAAATATGGTAGACATTCTCCAACAGAAAAAAGAAGAGCTCGCAGTAAGTTATCTGAAAGAACTCAAAACAGAACTCTGAGCTTCTCAATGAGGCGCGGTGGACCTTTTGGCGTCCAGATTGACTACTCGGATGACATCAGAGACTGCTCTTGGCGACAAGATCGATGATCTTGAATTGACGGACGACGAAAAAAAATTAGTGGCTGCATCTCCTACAACAGCTGAGACTATTTTTAGCTTTATCAAGGATAAACAGGAAAAGCTCGCCGCTGCGACGACAGTGGAAGAATTGGATCAGCTCAAAAAAGAATTACCAACGACAATTACTACAGAGAAAGCGACAGGATATTCTTCGGCCACAGGGATCGTTGAAGGCACAGCAATTTGAGGTGCTGAGTTGGGGCTCACCGTAGCGACGGTAAAGAAGATAGATGCTATGAAAACCGCTAGCAAGATAAAAAGTATAGAGCTCAAAGACCCGGCAGGATTCGCAGAGAAAATGAAAAGTCAGTTTACCTCCATAGCTGAAAAACTCGAAGAATCTACAAAAAATCCAAAGCTCGTACCGACGCAGAGAGCGAATATTATGAAATCCGTTAAGCAACTTGAAATCGTAGCCGGTGAGATGGATGAAGGGACGATGACTTCAATCCAAATGCTCAGTACACTTAAAGATAAATTGCCAGTTTCCATTTTGAAGAGTATCAAAAGCGCGGAAGCAGAGAAGCTATGGAAGTTGGATGATGCATTCCGGGAAACCTTTCGCAATGCCAAAGCATGAGAAGAGATAACTTTACTAGAAAAGCAGGGAATAAAAGGGTTGAGTAATGAAGTCGTTACAGCCCTCAAATCTGCAAGTAGTATAGAGGAGGTAAAAGCCATGACGGTAGTCATGAGAAGTCAAAAAGGTATCCTGTGATTTCTAGATGGCATGAAGGCAGTCCTATTTGTCGATGTCATCGCCACATGAATAAATATATGGATGTTGTCCGGTGAACTTGATGAGGCGGAAGAATATAAAAAACTAAATAAACTTAGAGGAGAAATAAAAAAAGAACGTGCCTGGGTGACCTTTGGGACTTCTACCGCGTTAATGGCATTGGAAACCATCTGATTATTTGCAGCTTTTGGCTCTTCACTTGGCCCTATCTGAACACTGGTTTGATTAGGGCTATGAGCGATTACCTATGCTATTACGGAAGCAGTAAATATCTATTATGATAAAGTGGAATTTTATTCTCAAAATGAGGAAGAGTTTAAATCAGAATATAGGACAGAGATAAAGCAAGCGATCATCTCTTCAGCGGCTTCTGAAGAATGGGATCTCAATACGTCAGCTAGGTTGACTGCCGCAGAAAAAAAGGCAGGGGAGTGACGAGGCTCGCGTACCTTGAAGAATGGGATCTCAGCTATGACCTATGGACTGATTTCTCCTACAATTGAGAAAGCAGAACTTAATACTACAGAAGATGCTCGAAAGGCACTGATCTGGCAGGAAGAATATATCAAGACAGATTATCCCTTTATACAACAAGGATTTGCGAGTGGTAAGACAGAAGACGAATTCAAAAAGACATTATCTGCCGAGGATCTCGCCACATATGAGAAAGAAAAGACAGCTATCAATGCTGTCATCGATAGCAGGATGGCATATATCACAAACTTTATGTATAAGAACAAAACCAGTAAGGAATATATCTCCTTCGTTTCAGCGATGAAAAATAATATGGGGATCAAGATGATAGAGAAAATTCTTGCTGACTCCAAAGTGTATCATGATATGCAACAGACCTGAGCAGATCAGTATATCACGGGATGTACTACCATCGACACTTACAAGACAACGTACAAAGAAAAACTCCAGACCGACAATGGGACACGATTTACCACCTGTGAAAAAATCTGGACAGATGATCAGTACAAGTTTATGGAACTGTATTACGGAGTGAAAAATTATGAGACCTACGCATTTGATCAAGATAAGAAAGATCCTAATTATATCTACAAAGATAAAGTGACTGAGATGCAGGCACGCATCGACTTTATAAAACATTATTACGAATACAAAACACTTGGAGTCTCACTAGAAGATCACAAGAAAATGACATTATATCCGCCGGTGATAGACCTCAATCAGATCAAAGAGATGATCGTTTCAGGTAAGTTGGATGCAGACATCCTTAATTTAAATGCCCTCAATGCGAAGGATTATTTCATGTCTACAGAATATTTAGACAGGATGAAATCAGACATAGAAGTCTCTGATTCTGTAGGGCAGAATATCATTTACAGGATAGCAGTAGAGTTCCACGGATATACGGGAGATAATGAAATGACTAACTTGATGGCATTTTTTAAAGAAGAAAAATGAAGTGCTCTTGGATTATACTACACTAATAAGTGGATCATAAATAATGATTATGCAGTGGACAAGAGTATAAATATTGATGAATTTGAAACTATGACGACAGATGAAATTTTGAAGGAATGGATGGGGCCAAGTAAATGGAATCTGATTTTTGCTGCGGCGACATCTTGATGAATGGCAAGCGATCCATTCGGTTTCATGAACGGGGCATCTATGATCGATACCAAAGCCGATGCCGGCGATATGGACGATAAAATGAATATAGAATATCGGACCGAATTGAAAACCATCATTACTGAAGAAAAATGATGCACGATACCTGCAAATAAAAAGATAGTAGAGCAATCAGTCATCGATTATATCAAGGCCAACTCCGTACAAGTGGGGAAGACGATCACTTATGATGAAACAACAGGGGAAAAGACAGAATCAGATGATAAAGAACAGTGATATGTCGAGATCCCGTATTATCTTATCATCCAAGCGAAGAAAGCGGGCATAGGAGATCTGAGAAAATTCATTTTCAAATATGAGAATGAAAAGATCACTGCATGCACGAGCAAATTATATCTTACCGAAAAATTAGATTTCACACAAACGGGTACAACGATCCAGAAAGAATATCTCTCTTGAGCCAGAGAATCACTTGATGAAAGCACACAGAAATACGTGGATTACGTCGATACGGTAAAAAATCAATTTGAAAAATTGATCAGCTATGATGGAGATGAGTTGGATATCCCTAAAGAATATCTCAAAACATACAGAGCGGAAATTACGAAGCGAGAAACATTCAAAGCATCCTTACTTACACTCGATACCGACACTGCGAAATCTGAGTTAGCAGAAAATTATCAGACGTATCATGATTATTTCGAGAACACCTATATTGCAATGCTGTCAAAGATTTCATCTTTCAGTAGTAGTGTGACGAGCAGTAATGATCTTGATTCATCGACATATCTGCAACAAGTAGAGACTATCTCTGCAAAGCTCAAAACAATCACTGTAGAAAAAGGCGTACTGAAATGACCCATTGAACTGATGACAGAGACGCAGAGGAAGGTATTCGCTGCAACGTTACAGTCAAAGAAAATAGATGGCAAGACCATTACAGAATTAGCTAAGTCCGCAAAAGCTACAGATCAAGCAAAAGCAATCTGGGGAGCGAAGCAGATTTTCAAATCGATTTTAGAGGCAGAGATTTTGACTATAGATGAGAAGGAAAACATTACCCACATTGGGCATTGAGAAAATCTATTGCCTGTCCCTTCTGAGGTAACTGACGCAATGAACTTAAAATTATTAGTTCCTACAATGAACGAACAATTAATAGCTGCGGCCTCATCCAAGAGACTCGCAAAAAACATTACCGACGATACGTTCTTTGATTCCACTAAATATTCGCCAGGAGGCGAAGCGATAGACTATGATAAGATAGAAATTAAATCATTAACAACTGATCAAGAAAAGACGACGACCAAGACGAACGAAGTGCAGAAAATTATTGAAGCTACGAGGCCTAATTTGGCGTATCCAGGAAGATGATTAGTGACCTTTGACCCAGAAACTAATTTGCTGACCAGTCGAAGCAAATCTACAAAGATTGATTCCACTACATTAAAAATAGATGGACTCAATATCGTATTTGCTACTCTACAAGAGCTTATTTTGGCCACCGACTTTATCAATGAAATCAAATATAAATATCATTGAGTCAAAGATTTCTATTTCGGATCCAGATTATGATTGGGCGTAGATTATGGAATTTATAGATCAGAATCATGACTAGACACACAAATACTTACCTTAGCTGCCATCAAAAGAGAATTCCCAAGCGTCCTTGATAGTAATAATGATGTCAAAGATTCCTTCATTGCACTACTCAATACCACATAAAAAGAATCTTTTAATCTTCATAATCTTTTAATATTTTAATCTCCTCCCATGATCGATATCGTAGAAAACGCAAAAGATCTTGCCACAGATAAGGTCGCTGATGCGACTAAAAAAACCGAAGCTTCCAATACGGCAGAAATTTCTGGTGATAAGACAGAATTGAAAACATTGAAAGAAAAAGTCGTAGATCTGTATATCAAAAAAATTCTCAATCCTAAAAAATGATGACTTCTAGGGTTATGAGCGACATTCGGACTGAATATAAATCCTATGACCAAGATGGTAAGAAATTATATCGTGACAGAGAGCGAGGACGCATCTACGAAAGCATCTGCAGCGGCAGGTATAGATGGTATCAAAGACAATCTAGAAGAAAAAGCTTCTCAGGTAGAACAAAACGTCAGGACAAAGGTACTCGAAAAATCTCCAGAATATCTGACCTATGACAAAAGTGATCTCGATAAAGCCATAGCGTGATTGAAGGATGCAACAGAAACGACATTAAAAACCATGGTAACTTCACTGGATAACGATGAAGATCCATTCACAAAAGCGGATACTCCCATAGAAAAACCAGTAACCACTCCAGATGCTACAGTCCCTGTCGTCGCATG
>CAIXFE010000008.1 GCA_903918675.1 uncultured bacterium | reverse complement strand
TATCCAGCATCAATGAGAAACGAAAGAGTATAAACAATGGTATATGAACACAGCGTGAATGAGATCATTATTTGAATGAGTAGTCTTTTAGCAGGCAATCGGGTTTAGATACCGCGCCGCTTGCTGCGCGTGAGCTTCATTGCCACCGCTTAGATGATTTGTTGAGAAGTATGGCAATCAGAAGGAAATTGAAAATGATTCCTCAAACGTAGTTCGTCTCTGATTAAAAGATATGATAACTATGTCGTTCGAATTAATTAAAGACTATGCTGGTAAAACTAATCAACAATTAAAATGACTTTATTGGTATTGATTTGTTAGGTTGGTCCGTAATTCTCTTAGCCATAATTTCAAATTAGATTTTATTATAAAACATGGGAAAAATAAATGACAGAAAATGCCAAGTCAAAGGCTTGAATTTTCCAATAGACAAATAGAACTAGATCAATCAATGCAATGACAAGATTTAGATTTCAGTGTTTTGCCCGTTGCCTGTATTTTTGAACTTCGGGAAATGATGAGGAAATCGGTCGATGAGCTTAACTAAGCTTGTGAAGTGTCGGAGGAAGTAGGAAATGATTTTTGTAATATTCTGATAACCTCAGTTCTTGGATTATAAAGATCACTGTATTCTCTCAGTCATCTCGCCATATCATCCAATCTGGTTATTATTTTTCTCGCAATTGTATCTAAATTTTCATAATTTTTCTTTTCAATACTTTTCGCCTCTTCGTTTTCGGTTCATTTTCCACTACTATCCATTGTTGTTGTGATTTGTTTTCTCCCTATATCTCTCAATAATTCCAATTGTTCTGGATTATAAGAGCCTCAGGTTTCTCCATTAAAGAGAGGTTCTCCATTTGCTGTCATTTTATAATTAAATTAAAATATAAATAATACTATACGACCCGATAAGGATCTTTATCTCGTGGTTTTTGTTTCTCTTCTTCCTTTATCATCATTTTCAATAACTCATCATTTTTTTTTGATAATTTTTTATTGTCCTTTGATAGCGCCTTAATGAGTTCCTTTTCCGAAAGTTCTTTTTTTCATTTGGTGCGTGAGATATTCTTTTCTTTTTCCATTTTGCAGTTTGTAAATAACTAAAACTTACTTCAATTTCCCTATCACCTTCTCGGCCTCTTCTAGTACTTGATACTTTCTTACCAGTGGTACAATTGCATCAATGTCCTTGTAGAATGCCCTATCCTTCTCTATTGCAGGACTGACTGATCTGACGAGATTGTAGACTGCTTGGAAGGTGATGGAAGGTTTGAATTCTTTTTTGAATTCGTAGGCCTGGCATACTGCCAATAATTGGATGGCGACGACAGCCTCGGTATTTTTGATAATTTCTCTCGCTTGTCTGGCTGCTATAGTACCAAATGAAACGTGATCTTCCTGGTTTGCTGACACGGGGATCGAGTCCACACTTGCAGGACTGGCCAGACTTTTATTCTCAGAGACCAATGCGGCCTGAGTATATTGGCTGATCATCAGTCATGAATCTAATCCTGGAGTCTTGACTAAGAATGCTGGCAATCCTCCTGAGCATGCAGGATCTAATAAATTGTTGGTCTGTCTTTCTGATAAATTCCCGAGATCGGTAATGATGATTCACAGCAGATCTTGAGTATATCAGATCGGAGCTCCATGGAAATTTGCTCATGCGAGAGCCACTTTATCTTTGGTGATGAAGATGGGATTATCGGCTACAGAATTCATTTCTGTCTCTGTCATCATGCGGATAAAATCCAAGGAATCTTTCATAGCTCACAAGACTTGAGGTAATGCTCTGAGTGAATATGCATTCTGCACGTTCTGTTTCTTCTGCTTCATGATCTCGCTTCATGCAAGCATTCTGCGAATATTTTCTGCGCAATTATTCTGTCATTTATATGGTTTAAGTTCATTATATCTCGAGTCAAACGCTGCCTCTACGCAATTCAAAACGTCCAAGGTCATGCTGCCGCTGATCTCAGCCTGCTTGATAAGTCTCTCCGCATCATAGACATTAAATGCTGCGATGGCTGACATGAATTGGGTGCCGTTCATGATGGCGAGGCCTTCTCTGTAAGCGAGTGTAACCAATGGGATGCCAGCTTTCTCCATCGCTTCTGCTCCGGTCAACATTTCTCATTGGTAATACGCATTTCCTTCACCGATAATTACGAGTCCCATCTGTGAAAGAGGTGCGAGGTCTCCAGACGTTCCGACTGATCATTTTTCGTAGAAAGTAGGTACGACTCACTTGTTGAGCATCTCTACAAATGTTTTCAAGAGTTCAACTCTTACGCCAGAATATCCCTGTGCGAAGACACTGATCCTGAGGAATAATGTTGCTCTTGCAATTTCTTCTTCCACAAAATTACCATATCCGGACGAGTGAGCTCTGAGCATCCTTGTGGATAATTCTCCAGCTTCATCTCTGGAAATGATGACATTGCCAAATCAGCCGATGCCGGTATTGAGTCCATACATGATATCTCCGCGATCCAGCATTTCTGCCATGGCGTCTCGATTTTCTTGGACTCTGGTTAAAGTTTCCGCAGGGATAACGACTTTGGCTCTGTCGCGTCCTATAGCGATAATATCCTCGATAGTGATGTTTTTTCCTGTTAATAGAATTTCCTTGGTCATAATAATAGTAGTAAAAAGATAAAAGATGAAAGATTTGTTAGTAGGAATAATAGTTGGGTCTTCTGTCTCCGATGAGGTCATTGAATTCATTGTATGCTTTGTCCTTTGCTTCGTTGATATCCACTTCTACAATTTGGCAATCTTCTGCATTTTCTTTGCCCTGTGCGAGCGGCTCCATCCTGGGTCAGATCACTTCTGAACATCAGCTAAATGTCGCTCATCTCTCTTCGCCGACTCTATTGACTGCGATGACGTAGACGCCATTGGACAGTGCATTTGCTCTGGCTACGGTCATGACTTTGCTAGGCATCGTCTTGAGACAGCAGGTCAGACATAGGATATCGGCTCATTGCAAAGCCAGCGTCCTATAGACTTCAGGGAACATATAATCGAAGCAGACCATAAGGCCGATATTTCCTATCGGTGTGGTGAATACTTCGTATCTGTTTTCTCCCTTATCGAAGATCAGATTTTCTCTGTAGAATAAATGTTTTTTCTGATTTTTCCCCACGTATCCCTCAGGTCACACGAGGATTGTGGTATCAAAGTATTTATTTCCTTCACATTCTGGTATGCCGAGGACAAGAGTAGTCTCGTATTTTTTAGCGAGAGCAATTATTTTTTGGACCGTTTGGCCATTGGGAATCTCTTCGCTGTATTGCTGTAATTCCTCTTTGTCTTTGAACATATATCCGGTAGTAAAGAGTTCTGGCAGGACCAAAAGATCAGTCTGGATACTTTGTAATTGCTGTTCAAGTTTCTGCAGATTTTCATCTATGGATCAAAATTTTGAATCGGCTTGATAAAATCATATTTTCATAATCGCTGGATAGTAGAATAAAAATTTAGTTGACCGTACTTTTTTGCTATACTTCTTCCCTTTGTTGCATAATTATTTGTTGGTCAACTATAGTTTCGACGTCACAAAAGCATCTCACTGCATTCGACCTTTTGTTGCGTCTCAATTAAAAAACCCTCCGTTTTCCCAGAGAGTCATTGCAATAATTCTGCTATAGGGAAAACTTATCTGCGATGGAAGACGTGATGTAAGTGGCTTGTTTTATTGGCTAATAAGAACATTGGGTTGATAAGAATATATAAAGTGGGAGGGTGGGAATGTGGGAGTGTGATGGTAATTTTTTGATTTTTGATGGGGCGGCTTTTGAAAGAAGTTGTCCTTTACAGGATAAAGAGTTGAAGCACCCACCATAATTTCTGTAGAGCCACATTGCATGTGGCTAAGCGGAGCTTGGCACAATGATGGTTTGGTGCAGTTGAGGCTTGTCCGCGAATGCGGGCTTCGCAGTTGAGAGTCCTTCGACTTCGCGAAGGATAAATGATTGCAGTTTTTTGATTTTTATTGGTGCGATTGGGAGGAGTCGAACCTCCAATACATAGGGTCACAATCTATTACTCTGTCCGTTTGAGTTACAATCGCAGATACTTTATCTGAGTAAAGTATAGTGATTCACAATAAAAATGCAATACTTTATTTAAGTAAAGTTGAAATAGAGAAAAACATCCTTATATAATCTGTTGTTTTGTCATTTTATCACTTTATCATTTTATCCCCCTTCCAATGGATAACCATCATTTGCAACAAGTTTCCCTTCCTCTCCAGAAGGCGTTCTTACAATTACAGACCAAACATGAGGTATTTTCTTTTCTCAGAGATTTATTTACGGAAGATGAGATTGTAGAGTTTTCGCTGAGATTGGAGATCGCGAAAAGATTACATGCAGGAGAGAACTACAAAAAGATTGAGCAAGAGACGGGTGCTTCTTCTACGACGATTGCTAGAGTGGGGAAGTATCTCAAGGGTGAGATGGGTGGATATAGGAAGGTGTTGGGATAGGCTATTCCCCTATATAAAACCGTTCCTCCCCAGTCTTTGCTTTTTCATTGGGTAACAGGATAAACCCTTTTGTTCCGGAGATAATTCTTTGTCCATCTTCATATACAGCCAAGACTTGATTAGTATCGACAAGATCTCAATGTTTCCGACTCTGACTGAAATTTCATTTTTGTGTCTTGATAACGACACTATTTACCTTGATAGAAACAGGACGTTTTGAGGGTATTTTTTTGTTGGAGATCATTCATAATCGAATGAGAACGTTCATGATTGCTTGATAGGCAATTTTTTTAGATGTGTCATCATTATGTTGTCCGCATTCTACGAGTACTCAGATTTTTCAAATTGTATGTGCATATCCGATAGTATCAGTATGGTCGTCGAGCGTATTGAGTTGCGCTCGTCAGCGTATGATATAAGGGACTCCTATGTGTTGACACATATCTGATGTGGCTTCATCATCGTAGTCTTGAAATATGAAACTCTTTCCTTGGCTTTGCATAGAATGAATATCTAAGACGTAATCACATTTTTCTACAAATGAAGTAATCTGATTTGCTAGATGTTCTTCATAAAAAAGAGGATTGTGATGTTTCATAAAAACTCTATTAAGATTTTTTTCGACATATCTTACCTTATTTTTATAGGCTTTAGGATTGCAAATAGGGATGCCTGTGATGCATCATCTTTTTAGCGTTATCACTCCCTGATGTATTTCATCTATTACTTTCTTGATAGCATACGTCCCACATGTTTCGTTCCCATGAATTGCCCCTAATATGAGCAAGTGTGGTCCTGGTTTACCACTTTCGATACTGATACTTTCTATCATCACGTTTGGATTAAGGTATGTAAAATCTCATTAGCATAGATCATATCATCATCTAATAGTTTGCCGGCTGTCTCTATAGTATCTAGAATCTGTTGCTGGATATTTGTAGTGGTGTATTGGTATTGTCATAATGATTGATTGATATGGTGTACTGCTGGTACATTGGTTACCGAATACACGGGCAGATGATTTTGTTTGTTAAGGATAGTCGCTACTAGATGTTTTCATAGTCATTGATTACGATATCATGGCTTGATAAATAAACTTCAGCGTTCAAATAATATTAATCCATCTTTCTGTACTGGCATGAGTTTGATAAATCAGATGAGTATATCTTGGTGTTTGATACAACAACACCCGTATGCATTTGCCTCTTCCCATAGCTCTTGTGCATCGGGTTCTAGCATATGATGCCCATGCATCTCATTCTCTTCCTTGATCCATTGCACCAAAGTTTCACAGTCAGTTAAAGAAATGGCTTCAGTGATTTTATATGCATTTGTAGGAAGTTCTAGCTTATTATATTTTTCCATTTTTACTCTATTTTAAAAGATAAATAAAAAAGGCACTAGGACGATCGTCGTAGAGCCAGATATATTTTTTTTGTAACTCTAAAAGGATCGCCTTAGTATTTTAAACCTTCTGATCCTGAGGTAGAGTTTATGAGTAGTTATGATGTCCATAATGAAATATTTGTATAATTTTAAAAAAAAGCTCTGGAGTGTTTCCAGAAGCATCATCAAGTAGGGTATGATATCTATGCTATCGAGAAAAACTCCTGTAGATACAGTTAGTCATTCTCCTTGTCCTAAGTAGTGCAGTGTGCATTGATTGGGTATGCGTAGGTAAATGTGTGGCGTCTGTATACAGATTTTTTCTGGATTTACAAGGGGGTTCTTTTGGGGCTTCAATAATTTTAAGATTATGTTGCTTATCTACACCTATTTCTTCAAGAAAAATGTAGTATTTTTGTTTGTGACCTTAAATCCTACTTTGAGATAGACATGATATCCCGCTTCTGATGCTGAGAGGCAAGCCTGCTTGTACTTGAGTCTTTGGGCTTCTTGCAGTAATGTTTTCATGATCTTATCAGCATATCCTTTGCCTCTATAATCTTTCCTTGTCCCTATGTGTTCTATTGAGAAACTATCGAATGCGTAGTATGATCCAGTGGAGACTGGAATGTCTTTTTCGTAAAGGATAAAACTGCTCATATGATTATCTTGCTCATCTAATACATATTTTTCTATGAATCAAATTTTCTTTTCTGTCTCTTCTGCGCTGTAATCAAATGCTTCTGCGAAAATGGATTTACATATATTGAAGTCACTTGTGCTTTTTACTCTAGTGATCTTAAGATCGGCGCTTAATTCGACGCTATAATCAGTCTCTTCCTCTATGTCGGCAACCATCCCGTAGGATGTGCTTCTATATGTGTAGCCAAATCATGCACATGCTTGTGACAATGATTCATTTTCTGGAAATTTGATCCTGAATATATCATCAGCAAAAAATGTTTTCATTGCACTATTGTCATCCGTAGAAAGTTTACCATCTAGGATGTGCGCATAATTATATAGATCATTTACGGAAACAGTGGTCTTGATAAGATACATACCATCTCTTTCCTCTTGGACTACCTTTCGATCTTGTGTGGCAGACACGTATTCCAACATCTGGTAGACCGTATATCTGGAAAGGTCGTATTTTGCTATCAGGTGAGAGATGGGCATGAAGAGTGATAAAATGATAAAATGGAACATCACGACACCTTCCCCGCAGTAAACTACGGGGTTGTGATTGTTATCACAATTTCCTGGCGAAATAGTTTTCCTTGTTTTCAAATTTTACTTCCAACATCACATCTCTGCCAAGAGTTTCTGAAAAAACCTTCTGGATGATGGTGATGTTTTCTGGCTTCTTGAGCATCATTTCTGCTATTTTATTGATGGCGATGATTTTCACTTTGGCATCAGTCACTTCTTCGATCACGATCTGATCTTGGAGATTGTTTTTGAAGGAGCCTTCTTCCAAACTATCTAATATTTGCTGGAGGAGGTCGTCGTTATCAGGTTGCGTCTGGTCTTCGAGCTTTGTTTCACTCGTAGTGGGTTGGCTTTGGTCAGTCGATGCTGGCGTAGTAGGCTTTAAATCTTGGACCTTAGACCTTAGATTTTCCTCTTTATTTTTTTCATTCTTAATTCTTCATCCTTCATTCTTAATTCAATCAAGATGTTTATTTATTGCGATCTTGTACACAATCGTCGGATAGGGATAATATCTGATATTGCTGATGATCTCTGTGAATGCTTCTGAGACTTGAGAAAGGAAATCGATGTCTTCCAAGAAGTGTTGATCCATATACATGAGGACTTGTTTGGCGAAATTGTGCAGATCGACTCCTTGATTATGGATGTCATCTATCTGCGTAAATATCTTTGTCTTATCTCCTTCTTTGATCAGTTGCAGAAAATTTTCTATCATACTTTCTGGAGCGACACCAAGAAATTTCGTGATATGTTCTTCATTTACGTCCCCCAGTACACTTACTTGGTCTACATATTTGACCGCGTCACGTACACAGCCTTCAGATATTTTTGAAATCACTTCTAGAGCAGTATGACTATGTTTCAGTCCTTCCTGCGTGCAGATATTTTCCAGATGTTTCGTCATCTCTTGGTTGTTTACCTTCTTGAAATTGAAGACCTGGCAGCGGGAAATAATGGTCTCGGGAACCTTATGGAGCTCGGTCGTGGCCAGGATAAAACAGACATTATTTCTGGGTTCTTCGATCGTTTTGAGGAGGGCGTTGAACGCACCTTTACTGAGCATGTGCACCTCATCTATCACGTATATTTTCTTTTTTAAACTTGCTGGCGGATAGGATGCTTTGTCCAAAATTTCTTCCCTGATGTTGTCTACTCCGGTATGAGAAGCTGCATCGATCTCTATGTAATCCAAGGTCTTGCCTTCATTGATCGTTTGGCAATTGATACACTTGTTGCAAGGATTTCCATCTTGGAGGTTCAGACAATTTATTGCCTTGGCTATAATTCTGGCAGCAGTTGTCTTTCCTGTCCCTCTTGGTCAGAAAAGGAGAAAATTATGATGCTGCTGTTTGTTGCTTTTCATCTGAGCTTTGAGGATCTCGGTAACGTGTTCTTGTCCGATAATCTCATCGAAGGTTTGTGGACGGTATTTATTGGCTAAGGACATATTGGCTACTTTTAAAGGTTAAATTGTCGATTATGGATTGGCTTATTTTTGTATGGTGCATTGGTTATTTGTTATTGGTCCGGGAATTTCCCTCCCAATATACTAATACACCAATATACGAATAACTTTCTACCCATTTCCCTCAAAATTTCAATCGTAATAATCGGGATGATTGTTTTTAAGTGACTGTTTCCTAGTCCGACAATATCCATTGTCGGGTGCAATATGTTTATACGAAAAAGAAGCCATTGAGGCTCCTTTTCTGCAATGAAATTATTTGTTCGATATTATCGTTCTGGTCTAGCTCTACTGCTCTTAAATCATGGTTTTTTGTCGCTATAGCTACTTGTCCTAGGCTTATCGTCAAAGCTTTTCTTAGGGCCGTAGGATGATGTTCTTGGTCTATCGCTTCAGTATGTTCTAGGTTTGTCTCCTCCGTATGTCCTAGGCTTATCTCCACCATAAGTTCTTGGTTTGTCGCCTCCATAGGTCCTTGGTCTGTCATTCCCATAGGTTCTCGGTCTGTCTCCGTAAGGTTTTCTAAAACTGCCGCCTCATCTGCTTTCTTCTTTCGCTCTACTGACGATGGATTTTTTGCCATTGATGGTCTTCATGATGAAGGCGTCGATGATCCTTTCGGCGTCAGGACTACTTACCGTGATGAAAGAAAAGTCTTCCATGATCCTCATATCATTCACTCCATTACTTGCGACGCCGGCTTCTTTCTCTATCAATTCTAGGAGCGAGCGAGGCGTATAGCCTAGTCATTTTCCCACTGCGATGAAGAGTCTCGCTTGTCCTGATCATGCTCTAGATCCTGTTGCGGAACGAACATCACTGATCTCTGAGTAATCTTTCTGAGAGAAATCATGTTCGTAGTGGATCTTCAAAAGTGCTCCAATGACCTCGCGAGCGTCGTTATTCTCTAGAAGGAAATCCGCGATAGGAAGGAAATCCTTATATTTTTCCCCACCGATCGCTCACTGGATGTCAGTCTTTAGGTTATCTTTTTTGGTCTGGATAATATCTGTGACCTTAGGGATCATCCCTTTCTTGATATCGGTTTTGGTGATCGCTTTGATGGCTGACATCTGTCTATATTCTCTCGGTGTTACGAAGGTGATCGCGATCCCTGCCTTGCCAGCTCTCCCAGTCCTGCCAACTCTATGGATGTACTTTTCTGCATTTTGTGGAAGTGAATAATTGATGACATGCGTCACATCATCTACATCGATCCCTCTTGCTGCGACATCGGTAGCAATGAGGATGGTAACTTTTTTATCTTTGAATAACTTCAATACTCTTTCTCTCTGTCTCTGCTGGAGATCACCGTGCAATGCCTCGGCATTATATCACTTATCGACGAGCTTAGAAGTGACGAGATCGACATCATTCTTGGTATGACAAAATACGATCCCATAGAAATCAGGAGCCATATCTACGATCCTGCGCAAGGTCTCAAACTTATCTCTTTCTTGCACTTCCACGAAACTTTGCTCTGTCAGCGCGACGGTAGCTTGCTCATTTTTCACTGAGACTAAGTCGTATTCTCCGATATATTTCTTAGCGATACTCAGGATATCTCTGGACATCGTAGCAGAGAAGAGGAGCACTTTTCTGTGATCGTTGGTCTGCTTAAATATTTTCTGGATATCTTCTTCAAACCCCATATCCAGCATCTCATCTGCTTCATCGAGGATGAAATATTCCAAATTCTTAAGATTGAGCGTGCCTCTATCGAGATGATCCATGATCCTTCCTGGCGTCCCGACTACGATATCGACACCTCTTTTGAGCGCCTGCATCTGTATCGTGTAGGATTGCTTCCCGTAGATGGTTGTGATGCGGAGTCTCTTATTTCCTATTCATTGGAAAGAATCAATCTCTGCAGCAATTTGCACTGCAAGTTCTCTTGTAGGTGCGAGGATAAGTGCCTGGATACCTTTGTTTGGCTGGAGTTTTTCTATGAGCGGAATCCCAAAAGCGGCAGTCTTGCCTGAGCCTGTTTCAGCTTGTCCGATCACGTTTTTCTCTCCTTTCATCAGCAAAGGAATGATCTGCGCCTGGATAGGTGAGGGAGTGATAAATCATTTTTTAGTCAGTGCATTGAGTGTTGACTCGGAGAGTCAGAGGTCTTTGAATTCCATGGGAATGATAAAATGATAAAGTTCTTTACAGGATAAATGATAAATTAGATAACAGATACCGGATAACGGATAACAGTGAAGAAGATTTTCTGATTGAGTTCCCTCTTTATCTAAAGAGGGGGGACCACGGAGTGGTGGGAGATTTTATTGAGTAAATCCCCCGGCCTTCGGCCACCCCCTTTTCCCTAGCGGGATTCCTTTCAGTCCCTTAAAGGGGGGACATCATTTTTTTCATTAAACAAAAAAAGCTCTCATAATTCCTCGTCCATAGTGATCTTATCTGGTACACTCTTTATTGTCCAAGTGTAACGCACCGGCTGTTTTTGAAATCATAAATTACTTCGCTTACGCTTGTACTTTATGTGTCAAAAATCGCCGGTATAATTTCGACTCCGTAAACCCCCTCAAAAAGTGTCGGGGTTTTATCGGGTCTCAAATACCGAAGGGACAGAAGAGTGAGAACGCTTTTAGGTATCGCTTGATATAACGAGATTATAATAAGGAAATCCTAATGAATTGCAATGGAGAGATGGTCTTATGAAAATCCTCGTAGCTTTATCCTAATCCCAGCCTTATTTTTTCCAATCATAATCTTATTTTTAATTTTTCTAATGGGTTGAAGTCGTTTCTTTGCAGCAACAAATTTAAGATTCTACCTTTAAAATCTTTTATTGTGAAAGGTTTTTTCATGAAGAGATCCCGATTTACCTTGTCATAATTTTGCCAATCATAATCGCCGATCATAACAATGTCCGTTTCTTCTCTTATCCTTTTTATCTTCTCGGCTATACCCAAGGTATGTATGTGGTTTTGAATTTTTTCACCCGTAAAAATTATGAGGTCTTTCGGTTGTGTTTCGTGCATAAGGATGTCTCTTAGCTCGGTTCATTGAGTAGAAATTTTATTCATAGCAATATCTGTGAGTCCGATTTGTTCTAGTCCCTCAACTATTAAAGCGAGCTCTTTTTTGATATGATAAAGTTTCCCTTCGTTTTCTTCTATTGGCTTATGATTTTTAGATTTTTGTTCTATCGTAAATCTTCTAAGTTCGTCAATTGTGAAATCTGTCTGTCGTCCTATCACGGCTGCTGATTTATTGATCATATTGTTATTCTCAGAGGATAAATATGAATCCTTTTAATGAGTTTTTAAGAGTAACTCTAGTATCGTTTTCTGAAGCAATTTTATCTGAAATGGAGAGATGTCTGTCGTTGATGTAATCCCCCATTAAGCCCTTATGTTAAGCCGGTTATCAGAGGCTGAGCTGCTTGCATTTGTTTCTGAAGCGGGAGTTTCTTGAAGTGATTCTAAAATGATTTTTTTCAATTGTTCTGGCTCATAGGGTGTATAAATGTAGGTATCTATCATATTTCGCTTCTTTGTTTTATGAGATTGATAATTTTCATATTTTTTATCTCCAATTAAAATTATTTTTATGTTATTTTTTTGTTGTCTGACTTGGTCAAAAAGTCATCCGGTTCTAAAATATCGGCTATCTAATCATCATGTAAAAATAGCGAGTGCGATATCTGCTTTTACGTTTTTAACCCATTCCATATATTGTTGGTTATGTTCGTATTTTTGGTGATGAATATTCTCATTAGGGATTCCTATGCTCAATAGCATTTCTTGGATCATTGATTCTTCAAATTCATTTTCATTTTCCCTATCGAATGTGTTTCTTCACCGAAGTATGCTTGGCTCTGGAACTGTTATTACTACGTGTTTATCGTTTATGGCTTTTTCTACAGACATGTTTTTTTACAGAAAGTAAAAAGGCTTTGATGAAATCAGTTATAGTAAAAAGTTAATCAGACACCTCCTTTTCTTGTTCTGTTTCGGATGGAGTTTCTTGGAATAAGTTTGTGACTGTTTCTTGAAATGTTTCTGAGTCGAATGGTGTAGGTAAATAGCTATCCACTACTTCATCTTTGGATCCGGAATTTTCTGTAAGAATAACGATCTTTGGTCTTTTCTCCAAGTAGGTATCCATTCAATTAGCGGTAAAATTTGCTTCTCCCAGTTTGACTGAACTTGAAAAGATTACAAGAGCAATCCCTCCCGCTACCTTTTCTATAATATTCTTATATGCCTCTGAATGATCTCCGTTTTCTACAGTGATATTATCTTCATTGAAGCCCAGATTTTTTAATTCATTTGTGATCAGACGTACTTCTTTTTCTCCATTCGTTTCAGGGCTATTTGTGTCAATCAAAATAGTCTTCTCTCATACAATCATTGCTTTTTTGTCTTTGAAATTTATTGGTCACTTGCCCATTTTAGCCTTTGTAAGGAATAAAAGAGTAAGAGCATAATAATTATTACCTGCTAAAAGTCAACTAAATTTTGTTGGAGATTAATGTAATGGTTTGTTCTGAGAGTATGTTATTTCCAAAGGTTGTGAACTTCTTGTATTCCCCCTCCATTTATACTCCACCACCTTGAATATTTTAAATTTTGGATGGCGGTGGAGTACGAGCAAATACGGATATTGTAAGGTTTTACATCTTTATATCTGGCTAGAATGTGTATGTTTTGCATAACGATTCCGTATAACTACGTTCAGATTTCGTTCGAGACCAAACCCTGAATGCGTTCAGAAAAAAACTTTTAGTAAAAATATTTCCCTATGGATAAGCAGAGAAATTATAAGTTGATCACGCTAATCGCTGTTGCATTCGTCGCAGTCCTGATGATCTCCAATATTGCATCGACCAAGATTTTAAATCTGTGATTTTTTACCTTTGATGGAGGGACAATTCTCTTCCCGCTCAGTTATATTTTTGGCGACGTTATGACTGAGGTGTATGGATATAGACAGAGCAGAAAAATTATCTGGATGGGCTTCGGAGCTATCTTTCTGATGGCGGCAGTGATCATGATCGTCGGTCGGCTTCCTTCCGCAACCAATCGACCTTACCAGCAAGATTATCAGCATATCTTATGATTGACTCCAAGGATCGTTTTGGCGAGTTTGATCGCATATTTTGCATGAGAATTTAGCAATTCATATATCTTGGCCAAGATCAAGATCTGGATGAAAGGGAAAAAATTACGAGTAAGGACGATCTGATCGACTCTAGTGGGAGAACTTTTTGATACGGTAATTTTTATCATGATCGCATTTTCGGGTGTCTTTAGTACTGACATGGTCATCGCTATCATGGTCTCCAATTATATTTTCAAGGTTGGTGTCGAAGTACTTTTTACGCCACTTACCTATGTCATTATTCACAAATTGAAAAAGATCGAACATGAAGATTACTATGATTATGATACGAATTTCAATCCATTGAAGATTGAATAGTTTATTAGCGGGTTAGATGGTTAGGCCTAAGCACCTAAACTTCTAAGCTCCTAATCTTCTCAATATCTGGCAATGTGATCCAAGCGCAGGCGCTTCAATATCATTTCTTATCGATTGCAAAGGGTTTAATCTTTTGCGGATTCTTCAAGAACATGAGGATACAATATTTCTTGGGCTTTGCCCGCGTATAAGCTCAAGTAAGAGCCCCATGAAAAGCGATCCCTCAGGGTCATCAGTACTTTGTAATGATTTCTTGCAATTGCTGGTCGCTGTAATGATCGTATTGCAGGACTTTCTCTACTTCGGCTTGGAGTGTCACTGGCTTGCCTGCATCTTTGAAATAAATAATATCACCCGGGTGCACTTTATCCCGAGGAGCCACTTTCATCAGATATCGTCTGGATTCTATCTTCTTCTCGCCAGAAAGGATTTTTGGGATCAGCTTTCGCTTGGGATTCATGATGGCGAGATGATGCATATTTTTTTACTGATTGAAAGTAAAACAAGTTATACAGATGAACATAATAATTTACAAACCTGCCCGACGCAGGCGGGTGTACAAATTATTCCTAATTATACCAAAATAATTTTGGAATTTTAAATCATTTTATACTACTTAAACTTATGACATTTGGAAGATGAATTATGCACAAAGATGCATTTTACAATTTGATTTATCATCTCATTTCCCTATATTTTTCTTATGCAAGCTAAGCAAGAAATGAGAACGTACGTCAAAGCAAAACTGACCGAGATGAAGAGTCAGCAAATTTTACATTCCTCAGAAAAGATCATCCAACAGCTGATGCCCATGATAGATCAATATCAGGTCTGGTCTGTGTTTTTGCCGATGAAATCTGAACCGCAGATACAACAATTTATTGATCTGCTCCTCGCTCGTGGCAAGACGGTCATTGTCCCACAGGTAGATGTAAATATTCTGGAGCCGTTTCTCTATACCACTGACGTCAAGATTCGTCGCTGAAAATTGGGCGAGCCAACGATACAAGATCCTATTCCTTACCTTGGGGCTGTCGATATTATTTTGGTTCCGGGACTGGCTTTCACTGCTGATGGTAAAAGATTGGGCAGAGGATACGGATATTATGATACTTTCCTGGCACAGCATACTAAGGTAAAAAAAATCTGACTGTGTTTCACGTGTCAGCTTGTAGATGACATCCCGATGTCGGAGCATGATATGAGCGTGGATGGAATCGTTTTAGGATAGAAGGTTGACCCCGCAGTACTGCGGGGGTTGAAAGTTGAAGGTTGAAAGTTGAAGGTTGTGTTTTTCCAGTTGCAAAGATTGTCCCTTTTTGTATTATTCACACAGGAGTGTGTAGCTTAAAGCTTAAGGCTTAAGGCTGAAGGATCTTAGAGCTTGGAACTTAGACCTTAGAGGAATTGTCAAACAGTAGATAAACGGTAGTCGAACAGTAGCGCAAGATTAAGTTTTGGAAATTTAGATATTTGGACATTCAAAAATTGTTTTGTAAATTTTAAATTTAGAAATTTGTAAATTCCATTATTATTACTTATACTTTATTTCATAATTTGCTTATGACAATGGACATGACTCCGTACAAACAACAGATGGATAAGGCGATTGCGTACTTCGAATGAGAATTGAAAGCTTTGCAGATCGGAAGAGCGTCAGCATGATTGGTAGAAAATATCCAAGTAGAAGCTTCTTACGGGCCTATGAAGATCCCTCAAATTGCTCATGTAACTTTGATGGATGGGCAGACCGTAAAGATTGAACCACGGGATAAAAATGAATTGAAACATATCGAGAAAGCTATCTATGACGCTAATATCGGTCTTGCTCCTCAAAATGAAGGTAGCTATATCCTTATCAAAATTCCCGCATTGACTCAAGAGAGAAGGCTAGAGATCACCAAGCAAGTCAAAGCGATGGGAGAAGAGATCAAGTGACGCATCAGAGTCGCTAGACAAGAAGCCATGAAAGACAATAAGACTATTTTCGATGCGAAAGAGATCGGTGAAGATGAAAAGAATAGAAATGAAAAAGATATCGATGCCATGGTCAAATGAATGAATGAAAAAATAGATGAGCATGTGAAGAATAAGAGTGAAGAGGTGATGAAAGTATAAGCTGAAGAATCTGAAAAATATCCTGAAAAATCTGAAGAATGGTTGCAGGGGGTCTCAGATTGTTAATTTACGTTTTTTAAAAAGCTAAAAAAATAATCTGTGCCAATCTGCAACGATGTGCAACAACCTGTGACCATTACAATAATTCAATAAAGGATTTTTACTTGTATAAATAAAACTATGAACATTTTTTCACTATTATTTACTGAGATTTTATACCGTCCGATATTCAATCTCCTGGTCATGTTTCTCGCGATATTCTGAGGGAACCTATGAATAGCGATCATCCTACTGACCTTGGTTATCAGGACTTTGATGATCAAACAGACTTTAGCAGGCAATGATATGCAGAAAGGTATGGCCGATCTCCAACCAAAGCTGAATGCCATCCAAGAAAAATACAAAGACGATCCCAAGAAATTATCAGAAGAAACGATGAAGGTATTTAAGTCTGATGGGAAATGAGCGTTCAAAGGCTGTCTTATGATGCTGATCCAGATCCCTGTATTCATCTGATTGTATCGAGTAGTCAGAAGGATCACAGCAAATACGATCCCTGCATGATGGTTATATAGCTTTTTCCATGGCTTCGGAGCTCAATATCTTGATCCTAAGAGTATCAATCATCATTTCCTGGGTATGGATCTTCTTGCTACTAAGAATATTGCATTGACGATCATCGCAGCGGTGTTGACCTACTTACAAACAAAGTTTACTACACTAGCAAAACCAGCTACTCCAAATATTCCCGGACAGAAAACTCCTGACATGGGCAAGATGATGTGATTTATGAATGTATTTTTGGTCGTCATGATCGGCTCATTTGTGTATACTCTGAATGCTGCAGTCGGTCTGTATATCGTGACTACCACCTTGTTTAGTGTCTGCCAATATGGATATCAATATAGAGCAATATTATATGCGAAGTGGAAAGAATGGACAAGCAAGGGAAAGGGAGTGGTACTGAAATAGAATTTTCGAATATTCGAATTTGAAATTTTCGAAACAATTTTAGAAGGAATGAATTTATAAATTTACGAAATGCCATCTAACTAATTCTTTATCCCATACCACAATTATCAATTATACACCCATTTCTATGCTTATAAAAATAATTTTTCTCTGACTGCTGATGTGCGTGATACTCGGACTTACCGTCTGGTTTATCATTCAGCTTTTTGTCGTAATGTTCGCAGGATGAGGGAAGGCGATCTACGCTCCCTCATTCGATAAAGATATTGCATTGATGCATGATCTCGATTTACAATCTGGCAAAACCATCATCGATCTCTGATGTGGAGATGGGAAGGCGCTTCGTTTCTTCGCTCGTAGATATGGCTTGAAAGGCCTATGATATGACTGCAATCTCCAAGCCATCCGATATGGGAAGCTCATCAATTTTCTGACGAAGCAGTCCGTCCGTCTTATCCATTCAGATTTTTCCGCTGCAGATTTTGGTCAGGCCGATTATATCTATCTCTATCTTTTCCCAGAGCAAATCTTGGATATCGAAGATCGAGTTTTCTCTTCTATCAAAAAAGGAACGGTCGTGATTACCAATACTTTTCATTTTGGTAAGCATACACCATTCCAGATTGTTAAAAATCGTAAGGGGAAGGGGAGGATTTGTCTGTATAGGAAATAGTGTGGGAAGGTTGGAATGTGAAAGAGTGTGTAATCTATTCAAATTTTAGCTCCTGAATGTTTTCCAGATCTATTCCATATCTTTTGTATGTCGCGATGACTCAGATATTACCGACATCTTTCCCTGTGAGATCGAGGAGTGATAGTCCTTCATGAACCTTATCTTCATTTGATGACTCAATCTCCAGATATGTCGGTATTTTAGGCCAAGTATCCATGCAAAATTCTATGTCATTATATGTGTAGGTTTTTCTCTTATTCTCACGATAGGACATTGATCTCCATTCTAGTTTTTTCAATATCTCTGTCATGACATCAAAATCTTGTACCCTTACTTCCAATTCTTGGGTCTCTCAGATGCCAGTTCATCATCTTTCCTTATAGGCCAATGTCGTTTTATCTCCTTGTTGACGCAAGCGCAGTCGTTTTCCTTTGTCCTCATTATCATAGGGCTGGATATCAAACACTCGTCTCTTCATCACGACTTCTTTCTCGGTCAAAGTAGCTCCAAGACTGAGCAATTTTTTTTCGATCTCTCCGACGTCGATGTCGAGTACTCTAGTTTCGTATTCGTTTGGCATGGGGTTTAGATGGAAGATTAAAGAGGAAAGATGAAAGATTGGTCGTTGGCCTAAGGCATTAGACATATAGCTATTTCTCAAACTTCAATTCTTTGAAACTATGGAGATCTAGACCATGGTTTTGATAAATTTCAATCATGCCCATATCACCGACATCTTGTCATTCAAGCCCTAGGAGTCTCAATGCTTCTTCTACTTGCTCTTTACTTGGTGCTTCTATCTCCATATACGTAGGGACCATGGGTCGCGTATCGATACAAAATTCTACATCATTTCGTTTATACACTTTCCTTTTATTCTCCTGATAGACCATCGTCTGTCGCTCTAATTTCTGCATAATCTCTGCCATGATATCGAAATCTCCGATCTTGGTCTCTAGTTCTTTCGTTGCGCCGATTTCTAGTCATGTTCTTTCTTTATACGTTAATGTGGTTTTATCTCATTTCTGACGAAGACGGAATCGTTTTCCTTTCTTTTCGCTATGTTCCAATACATCGAAAACTCGTCTCCTCATGAGCGTCTCATCTTCTACGAGCGTAGCCCCGAGTTTGTTTAATTTTTCTTCGATCTCTGAGATCTTGATGTCGAGGATTTTGGTTTCGTATTCGTTTTGCATGGGCGGTGGATGAAAGATTAAAAAATATTTTCCAGATCGCTTATACTTATTTCACTGAAGTCTGAGAAGACGATATCAGCTATGCTTAATTCTTCTCTCGTTTGTTCTGGTCAGATTTTACCAGCGGATTTCATGCCTCCTGCTTGGGCTGCTTGGATACCGTTGACGGCGTCTTCTACCACGATACAATCTTGTGGTTGAATACCCAGTGTCTCAGCCGCCTTGAGAAAGATAGCTGGATCGGGTTTGCTTTTCTCTACATCCTCGCAAGTAATAAATGCGTCAAGAAGAGGTGAAACGCCGAGCAAATCCAGCATAATTTTTGCTCTTCTTCTACTGCTAGATGTGGCCACTGCTATCTTGATTCATTTCTCCTTGGCCTCTTGTATGAAATTTTGAATTTCTGGATCGGGATGTAATTTATCTTTCATAAATTCTAATTCATATTGAAAAGCTTCATCGGAAAATTCTTTTACTGGGATATCTCTTTGGACATGATATTCTTCCTTCAACATATCTAACTGATCTTTGAGAGCCCTTCAAAGATATTTTCTTTTGTCTCATTGACTGATGTCTACTCAATATTTTTCAAAAATCTTAGCAAAGGATTTCCGGATGCTCTCTGTGGAATCTGCTAGAACTCAATCCATATCGAAGATGATGGCTTTAAGCATTGGATGAAAGATTAAAGATGAAAGATTGGCTCAAAGCTTAAGGCCCGCTGTGGCGGGTAAACTTTAGGCGTAAGGAATTTGGTGATTATTTATGGGTTATTCTTCAAGTTCTCCTATCATACACGGGAACGATATCGTAGGTGTCAAGCTGCAGACAGAAGGCGAGATCATCTTTCTGCCCCAATCATCTCAAGCGGTCTGCTCATTGGCATTTTAGCATCTCGTCTTTGAGAGATGAGAAACCAACATCTTCGCCTGATAATTTTGCTTGGATATATTGTCAGCAGAGTTCATCTTCTTCTGCAATCTCTTCGCTGATAAATCCTATCGCGATGAGGCTCACTTGTGTAGGATTTTTTTTCTGGATATATTTGACGATAGCATCCGCATTAGCAAAACTTCCTATCAAAATTTCATCTGCTTTATTCGCATTTACCACTCCTTGAGATCATGCTGATGTGGTGAGGATTATTTTCTTGCCATTAAGTGAAAGCTGACTTGCTTCTACGGGTGAATTACCATATTCGCATCCTTCTACTTTCTGGCCTTCTCTTTCACCAAACAATATATGATCAGGAAATTTTTTCTTCAATGCAAAAGCATCGTCCAACGTTCCCACTGGGATGAGGTATTCGGCTCCTCAAGCTAGGCATGCGATGATGGTATTGCTTGCTCTGAAGACATCCATGACGACAGCAATGCCTTCGGCCTCTTTCGCTCATTGGATACAATGTTTGATATCTATCTTCATATGAAATTAGTTAGATTCTTTAAAATTTTTCAAGAACATTTCTTTATTCTGAAAGTAGAGATCTTTCACTTGTATGAGATGTTTGATATCTTTGATCAGAAATTCATCTACATTCCATTGTAAGAAGTCTTCTGGCTTGATCCATTGATACTCCGTATGCTCATCTGATAATTCTACCTCTCACTCTATCCATTCTGCGATATAATTTATGCCGACAAGTTCATCTGATTTTCTTCCTGCTCTGTAAAAATGGTAAAATGAAATCGGTGCAATCAGTCTACATGTAAACTCTTCTCATAATTCCTCGTGTGCCTCTCTCATTACTTCGGATTCTACCGTGTTGAAATCTTGATCGAATCTCCCGCTTACGCACTCCCGTTTCCCAGGATCATGATCACGACTTTCATTTCTCTTGGTTACCAAAATCTTATCATCCTTGAATATGAATATACACGCAGCTACAAGGAATCTTCATTTGCTGTCTTTCTTGATTTCGTCTGTCGTCATGTGTTTTGAAAAAGGATAAATTTTTATATCGTAAACTTCTCAGTCTTAAACGTATAGATCTCTACATCGCCCCCGAGTCAGAATTTCTGTTTGATCATAGTCAGTGCGGTTTTCATATCTTTGGCCTCTGCGGTTCATGGCAGCATAACTCCGCTTTTCCCGCCGAGTCTTTCCATTACGAAAATTCCGTTGTCAGTTGGCGAAGTGGCTACTAATTTTGCAGCGTCGTTTTGCAGGACTAATTCTCCGATGATATCGACAACGAGAGTTTGAGCTGTTGGGTATTTTTCTACAATACCGTGGTAGAGGATATCTATAAGCTGGTCTAGATGTTTGTCTGTCTGCACGACTCCGTTGGACGCGAGCATCACATTGTTTGCATCTCGTAACGTGACGAAGAGTCAGTGAATTTCTTCTTTTTTATGTGTCTTGAAAATGGCGGTTTTGAGTTGTTCTAACATTGAATGGGAGGTAGAAGGTAAAAGTGTATTGAGGTGAAACCTAATTGAAATTTATGAGGAAATATTTACAAACAATTTACGGTTTACTTTGATTTCTGATTATGTCTAAACTCAGATTTAAGATACTCAAACAAGCAGGGAATGCAAGAGTTTGAGAGATTACGCTCAATGGGGTGACGCTCACGACGCCGGTGTTTATGCCAGTCGGGACCAAGGCTACCATCAAGTGAATGGTCCTAGATATGCTCCAAGATCCTAAGTATATCGGTGATTTGCCGATGATCAATTTGATATTGGCGAATACATTCCATCTGTATCTTCGCCCTGGAGAAAAATTAATTAAAAAAGCTTGAGGATTACATAAGTTCGAGCATTGGGATGGATTGATTTTGACGGATAGTGGAGGGTTTCAAGTGTTTTCTCTTGGCTTATGAAAAGCCAAATGACTAATGACTAATGACGAATGACAGATGAATACTTGAGGTCATGATGTAAAAATAAAACTGACTGAAGAGTGAGTTAAATTTAGGTCTCCGTATGATGGATCCAAACACATGTTTACCCCTGAGAATGTCGTGGATATCCAGTGTGATTTGTGATCGGATATTATGATGGTGCTGGATGTGTGTTCGCCTGGTCAAGCTGAGAAGAAAGATGTCGAGAAGCAAATGGAGATGACGCATAGATGGGCCAAGAGAGCATTCGATCATTTTGATCCGAAGTATAAGAAGGCTCGCGGAGTGCTGTTTCCTATCGTGCAATGAGGAACACATTTAGATCTCAGACAGAAGTCGATCGATTTTCTTTCCGAGTATGCGCGGGATGGGATCGCTGTCTGATGAGTGAGTGTAGGAGAAAGTAAATCGCTTGTCCGCAATGTCGTCGAATTTGTAGGGCCACAATTACCAGTTGATAAGCCAAGATATCTGATGGGAGTCGGGACGCCGGAGGACATCCGTCATGCGATAGAGCAAGGCTTCGATATGTTTGATTGTGTTTTGCCGACGAGATTGGGTAGGCATGGAGAGGCTTTTAGCGATAAATGAAATATCAAAATTTCTCAATCGAAATATACTGACGATCTTAGTCCCTTGACCAAAAATTGCGGTTGCTATACGTGCAAGAATTTCACCAAGGCCTACCTGCATCATCTCAATAGAGAAAAAGAAATGCTGAGTGGGATTTTGTTGAGTTTGCATAATATCGTGTATCTACACACATTGGTTGAGAAGTGGAAAGAAAAGAAACTTGCTAAAGATAGCCAAAAATCGACGAAGGTTGCTAAAAGTCGTAAGAAATAACTTAAAGCTTGGGTGTCCTCAATAAAAAAATAGAAGCAAATATTAAAATAAAAGATATAAAAAAGTATCCTGTATAAGGGGGATATTCTTATACAATCTTTTATTGTGCTATCACATGGAGGTATGGTTAAACATACTCAAGATAAGAGTGAGCAATTGGAAATAGATTTTGAAGGTGTCCCAGATGGTGTAGAATATTGGATCGAGAATGAAGCAAATGCGTTGAATATGAAATCCAAAAGTCCGCTTCGCTCACTTGTTACAACTCTTGCAGTGGCGCTCCTGTGCACTATTTTGTATTGAGATATTTCCCATACTTCGCCTCAAAGACCCATTAAAAAAGATGTCCCACATTTTTCCAAACTAAATATTGCTCATTTCATACAGGAATGACCTGAAGATAAGAAGAAGGCTGATCATCTCATTGATCTTCTTACTGATTCGGCCAAGATCAAGCGATTGAAATCCGTCACGAAAGAGCCTCTTCAGTCACTTGCAGAGTCAGTATCATATGCCTGGGATCCCAAGACCAAGACCGCTTCCGTCAATCTCAATGGTGTCCTTTATACTTTTACTGATAAAGAATGTGCTGAACTCTTTTTGATGACATGAGCGATCTGTCAGGATAGACCTGTTGCCAAGACGAAGAAAGATTATTTAAAGGACAAGGAGAAGTTACTGATTGATTTCTACCAAGAAAAGCCCGTTGGTCGTCAAATAAAATCTATTATTGAACAGGTAAAAACTCAAGTAGCTTTGATTATGAAAGAGCAGGAATCATCCATTCCATTCTTTCCTCGAGACATGATGCAAGGAGCTAGAGAAATTCCAAAAGGAGTCTTTGTCCCTGTAGATATCAAAGATTCGCAGTGAAACTCTATCTCTGAGGCTTCTCTGTATGTTCCCGACGGCTTTTCTCCTGCCCATTGACAGCTCAATATCTTTTTTTGCGGCATGTGGATAAGTGCTGATCATATGCAAAGACATGTTTTTAAAATAGATAAACTCATGCCAGATCAGGCATATTGTATACTTAATTGAAATTATTCTTATCATTGAAATCCAAAGCCATCCGCAAAGATTGACGTCGCATTGCTACGCTCTGAGGAAAGATATCATGAGGCGATTTTGCATTTTAAAGAACTCATTACCCATCTTAATTTTTTCCTATGATGAGTCCCCAAGAAAGTATATCTGATAGGGCATAGTGCTTGAGTTACGATTGTCAACACCATTGCGTGAATGGAAGAACATGATTCGCGACTTTCCTGTGTTGCCATAGATGGAGTCTATGGTCCTACCCAGGCTACGCATTTTCATAAGGGTGAAATCTATTGTGTATCTAAATGAACTGGCAATTCTAATGGCGAAAAAGATTGGATCCCTATCAAGGGACTTTCCTGATCAGCATGGGAGAAACATTTGGGGATCGTACCCAAAGTATTAGAGGACTTGTATATTTTGAAGCGTTAATTGTATGGGGGGCTTTATTTCACTCCCCAAATAACAAATAACAAATTAAGAAAAAACCTCGCAATGGAGGTTGTTTTTTCTGAAGGCGGATATTAAATAAGAAAACTATTTTTCATATTCGAGATTTTTTGATATTATTTTTACGGCTTCCAAATCCATTGCGTGATTGGTTCTATATGTTGTTACTTTCCCAACGAATCTGCCATCTAGAAGTTTGAAGGGTGCGGGTTTGTCTTGGGCGGCTTCATGCATGAGAATTTCTCTATTTACTCATTTGGAATCATTAAATTTTGGGTTACCATTTATAATCTTTTTGCTATCTACAAATACGATATTGTTTTTATTCAATCACCATAATAACGGAAACCCGTTCAGATTGTTGCAAAGAGCTTTGGCAGCTATTGTTCTGATCCCATAAGCTGGAGGCCTAGCGCTTGATAAAAAAGCAAAATTTGTTGGTGTGATATTTATTATCGTCCTTTGAATCCCGAGGGCGTTTTTGTGAGAGAATTGATGATCCATAATTACTTTATGTTGGCCATCGTCTGGTTCGATTATTATATATCCTCAATTATCGAAAATTATCCCTATAGGTTCTTGTACAGTGATAAATTTACTATCTCATACTACCTTAAGGTGCGGGTGTATCTCCGATAATATTTCATAAATCCCTCCGTTGAAATTAGGAAAGCTATCTTCGGTTAGATCAAAATCTGCTTTTAGCCCTGTTGCAAGCGCCATTGCTCAGGTATGTTCATACACTCTAACATTCCCTGTTTTCAAACTACTCTTACTGTTTCCTACAGTTTTAAGATCCGCTGGATGCAAATCGTTATTTATACCGATTTTGATCCCATTTGATGAGGCAGGTAGAATATCTATTATCATTGGTCTGTTTCAAAAAACCGATCTTCCTCCTACGGAAATAATTTTCTTAACTGTATAATCCTTGTTTGGCTCAATGTTTTCATAAAGCTCATTTCTCCAATGATCTGGGAGTCTAAAAATGTCAGGATGGCGGGCTCCCTTAAGTCTAGAAATTTCTGCCATATTTGTGGTTATGCTATGTTTCATCAGTGATTGAGAATGAAATAATTTATTCTTAGCCGATATAAAGATATCATTTAAATATGTATTCTGTAAGTTTATTATGCTACGAGGAGGTATTGTTCGAAGAAATTATACATAATTTCTCCTTGGTCTCCATATTCTAAGAAGAATTTCTTTTTGAGATCGTTTTTTGTCTTTCTTCGTTGTACCATATATTCCCCTAATTTATTTCTCATGCCTTTTATTGTTTCTTCTGGTAGGTTTTCTAGATAGTCTAGAGATTTCCCATTTATGGCGTCCATTACCAAATCAATGCATTTTGTGAGGATATCGCCTGGTATTTTATTGAAGGTGGTATCAAAATCTCCTTGTATTGATTGTATCCCTGCTTTATCTGTCTTATTTTGAGCTGATACTGTTCTATCTTGTTGCGTGGCTGACGTATTTAAGTCGGATGCCAATGGATAATCCTGTGGGACATTATTATCATTATACTTTCCTCGGCCATAAATTTTTTTAAATTTTTCATATGTCATTCCAAGTCCTGAGGCGGGGCTTATTCCATTTGTTCTTGGCTTTATAAATATATTTGGCGTTTTTATGAGCATGGGAAAATCTTTGTTAAATTGTTCCCAAGATTCTGAAGTATGTCTTTTGGTAAGTGTTTCGATAAATTTATTGTCGGATTTCTTTAGCCCACTATCTTTTCTTTTTGCTAGTGTCGATATACTATCATCTAGGGTTATCTCTTTAGCATCTATTCTGACAGTGTTGTGACAGTAATCTCACCTTTCAATTGCATAATCACTTGTAGTAAAATTTCCTTGGCCTATGCGAACATTATTAGATTCATCGTAGCTGATATAGTATTTTTCTCTTCATATGGTTACCTCTATCCAAAGACTTAATTGAGTCCCATCTTTGCGTTCTATGGTATCTGCTACAAGTTTGACGTTTTCAAGTCCAGTTCTTTTGAGGCATTCTATCGTGACCATCGCATAATCAGACGATGGGCTCATATAAAATGTTTCTCATTTTTCCAAAAGAGTAGATATGGTGGTACTTTCGAAGTTGTTTTTTATGTCATAGTTGTTGCTTTTTTTTATTAGATTGGTCACTTTCCTTGCTATATCCCGGAGTCCTCAAAGAATCACGGCACTCTCAGCTTCTGAGTTTATAGCTTTTATCCCTTGTAGTCTTTCTTCTACTTTCAGCATTTTTTGATGTTTATTGTAGGCTCCTAAGAGGGCTCTCATATTAGTTATTGTACCAGTAATTTCTCACGAGAGAATGGTTTCTCATTTTGTATTTTGTATCATATAGCAGAATTTCACTTCTTTATCCTTCTTATTTTCTAGATTCAGTTTTATAATCTTCCCGGTGATGGTGAGTTTTTCATCAGCAGAAACGATTATATCAGTTGGGTTGCAAGTACTAGATTCAAATGTGAAGAAATCTCGAGCTGTATTCATCGTCTTTCTTCCATTGCTTTCGGTCGTTGGCACTTTCCCAATGTTAAGAAAGGGGCTAATGGCTACAGAACCTGTCTGTGCTGCAGATTCTATCAATACTTCAAGTGGGATATTTCAATGAGTATCTTTTCGGAGACAGTTTTTGGTATTGAAGCTTCACTGAAAATGTGTTTCGCCTTTAGGCATATCAACTCCATTTTCTATCGCAACTTTATCCACGAAACCAAATGGCTCCTGTTGTAAGCGATGATATCCTGGCAGTTCAGATTCTTTATATGTTATTGTTTTACCGATATTCTTTGTGAAGTCTCTTTCTTCGTTTACTTCTTTTATTTCTGCAATTGCGGCATCTTTTGCCCGTAATTTGTTTTTTGTGACTATTACTTCGTCTCATGGGAAACCTACGGATGAGAAATTAATCTGTATTTTCTTATCTTCTGGTATTTGGTTTGCTAGACGTAAAAGTCTTAATTGTATAATCCCTGGTAGAATTGGGACTCAAGGAGAATCTTCGATCCCTCCCCTGATGTGTGCGTGTAATATCTTACTATCTGGTTTAATTCAGAGTTTTCAATTCTTCAATACAATGAAAACGTCATTTAATATCTCGTCGGTTGATAATAAAATTTCTAGTGCTTTTCAATCTATAGAAAGACAGTTCTTAACTATATCTATAATTACTCAGATTTGATTGATGATTTCATCCCCGTGTTCTCTAGTATTGTTTAAAGAATCCATTTATTAAAAAAAATAAAATAAAAACATGTTCTAACTTTCTATTACAGACCAACGTCCGTTCAACACTATAAATTTTTCCTGTCTTATGTCAAGTCTTAATGAAAAACAAAAAAATCCCCCTATCGTTAGGAGGATCTTTTAGTGTTATGTGACTATTGTTTCTTACATTTGCAGCAAAGGTTAGCTATGAATACCCACAATGCAGATACTCCGACCAATGTGTAGACGATCATTGCCAACTGATTCAGTGTAGTGGTAGTAGTCTCTACACCATTTGTTGCGACGGTCTTGATGACGTCTGGGAAAATTTTTGTGACGAGATTCATGTCAAATCGGCCTACTAAAGCTCGATTGAGCCCTCCAATTACTAAGATAACGAGAAATAACCGGTAAAGAAATTTCATCTGTAAAATGTGTAATAAAATAAAAAGGGATATAACGGTCAAAACTTTAGTAAATGGATCGGAGATTGCAAGAGTTTCTGGATCAAGCGTGGTGGTGGAGTAAGGAAAAAATGCTGTATGCTTTCACGGTTTTCCCCTATACATCGTGTGTTGACTTTCCTTCTCGAATGTTTATAAAATATGCGTTTATATTTTTCAAATAGTATGATGGGAGCTGAAGATTTTAATTTAGATGATGGTCTGTTAGAGGATGGAGACCCAGGGGAAAATGAGGAGGCAGAATTATGAGGTGCTCATGATAAAATTTTGGGGATAGAGAATCCAGCGTTACATGCAGCACTGATTGAGGCAGGAGTATGATTTGACCCCCTTGAGGAACAACAAGAAGACCTTGAGGAACAACAAGAAGACCTTGAGGAACAACAAGAAGACCTTGAGGAACAACAAGAAGACCTTGAGGAACAACAAGAAGACCTTGAGGAACATCCAGAAGATATTAAACATCCAAGAGATCATGATTCCGATAAATCTTCGAGATCTCAATCTCCTAAAATCAAACACTGAAAAATGGATAAAAAATCAGCTCCTTTGCCTAGTGTGAAAGAGTACATGGAGGGAAAATTACAGATTAAGGACTTATCAGGGCATACTTACAAATGAATCCTTAGGGATATTAGTTTGCGCGATATCCCACTAGAAGACCTGAAACAAATAGCTGAAGATATTTGGCTGTATAAAAAAGAATATTCCAAAAAAAGTTGGATAAAAGATTTCCTATCTTGATTGAAACTAGTGGTGCAAAAGCAGATCGAAGCGGCACAGGAAATTAAAGATAGTAAGGACAAGGCTGATGTCCACTATCACGTGAATCAAATAATGATATCAGTGTATGGTGATATATCAGTGATTATCTCTGATATGGAAGGTGACCTACAAAAAATTGAGGACACCCATACGTCTGGTTTGCCTTCCGAATATACTTCTGATGCCGATGTCTTGCTACAGTCCATAGGAGAAGAGATAGCTACAGTATCGATTACATATCAAATAAAGATTACTGCCTTGTTGAATAAAGTCTTATGAGATAGTGCATCTCAGGATGAAAAGATACAAAATGAAATTAAAATTAAGATAGACGAGCTACAGAATACGTTAAATAATGATCTTTTCTCTATGTATCAAACTCTCCGTCTATCGACTATTTATGCCACTATTAAGAGATGATTTCTGTCACAAGATGCAAAAAATGCATCCGAATTAATACAGATGGAGAAAAAGAAAATGTCGGATGAAAATGAAATATATAGGGAAGCAAAAAACCAGCTGGAGGAAACAATAAAACTGGACCAAGAGCATACTTCCCTTGATCTGCCGATTTAATTTTATAGTTTCAAAAGAGATATTATTCTTTTAGGGTCTATTCGCATGTCTGGGAATTCTGTCCCCCTTTGCATCTTTACTGTCTCCCTTTGCAAAGGGAGAAACCCCGGAGGGGGAGAGGGATTTTTTAGGAAGTCTCCCGGTGAATTACCGGGATAAACTCCGGACAGGGAGATTTTTAGTGGAAAGTAGTGATTAAAATTATATAATTTCGGTATTTATATATTTTTCTCATCCATGATCATACCATATAATCACAAAAATAAAGAATATGCTAGAGCTAATAGGAATCAATATACCATGACAGAAGCCGAATGAAAAATATGGAATTTAGCGTTGAGAAAAGATGCTACATGATATAGATTTCTAAGACAAAAACTATTATGAAACTACATTATAGATTTCTATTGTAATAAATTGAAGTTGTGAATAGAGATAGATGGTGAAAGTCATGATTGGCAGGGCGAATATGATGAAGAAAGAACTCGCTTCTTATGAAGCGTAGGAATCAAAATAATTAGATATACAAACGATCAGATATATTATCAACTAGATTGAGTGATGCTTGATTTAGAACTCCAAATTCAGGACAGAGAATTACAATTAGGTTTATGAAAATCCTCCACCCTAAAGGGTACCCCCTCCTTTGAAAAAGGAGGACAGGCTAAGTAAATAATTCCCGAACTTCAGAATAGACCCTTCTTTTATGATTTACAAAATAATTTGGATCGTCATTTCTACGGGACTCCCGTTGGTCGCCACTACACCAATATTTTAAATGTTTTATGGAATGTTAATTCAGGGCGTAAGGGATTCGAACCCCTGAGGGCAGTTCCGAAGACTGCTGTGTTATCCAGCTAAGCTGGACTTCGCTTCGCTCGCCACTACACCAATATTTTAAATGTTTTATGGAATGTTAATTCAGGGCGTGAAGGGATTGCCCCGTAGTTCTACGGGATAGCAAACCTCCGACTGCGGTTCCGAAGACCGTCATGTTATCCAGCTGAGCTGGACCTGACTACCGTTGGTAGTCTTCGCTTCGCTCGCCACTACACCAATATTTTAAATGTTTTATGGAATGTTAATTCAGGGCGTAAGGGATTCGAACCCCTGAGGGCAGTTCCGAAGACTGCTGTGTTACCACTACACTAACGCCCCTTGAAGGGAATGAATAATTAAGAATGAATAATCCTTTACAGGACAAGTGAATAATGATGGAGGTTTGTTTTGAAGTATTTATTTTAGTTTTTTATTAGGAGTTTTATTGTCCCTTTTTTTATTTTTTCCAGAACTTCAGATTTGCCTGCTGAAGGGATTTCTGGATTTGATTGGATAAACTCTATGAGTCTCGTCTTCATATCCTCAGTGAATTCACGTTTAGTGATCCTGGAGAATTTTTCAACTCCTTCGTATCGTTTGGCAAATATTTCTAGAAGCTCATAATCGTTGCTACTGATCTGATAAATGATTCCATTCTTATTTGGGAGCTTATCGGCCTTGAGGAAGATTCATTCATCTTGCAGGGATTTAATCATCTGATCTAAGTTTTCTTGCTGCGCTAAATATTGTCAGAAGAGAGGTAATTGAATCTTTATGGAAGAGAGTTCTCCGTTTTTCCCGTCAAATTTTCCGTAGACACACAGCAGACCAAACAAAAGACTGATCGCGTCGGATGCGGATTTATCTGTGGTTTGAATTCAGACTACTTTCATGCCTTTCTCTGTCTTATGTATAGTATATGCGGTTCATAATTTTTGAAGCATCTCATTTTTTTCTTGTTGTTGTGCTTCTCCGAGCCCAGGGATGAAGTAATATTTCTCTCCTGTGTTTTCATCAAACCCTTCAAAAAATTGAAGTGCATTTTCGATGTTGCTAACGTTTCAACGTTTCAACGCTTCAACGTTTCAACCTCTTATATAAACTACACTCATACCATCACCAAGATTTTTCAAATTGATAATTTTCCAATCCTTTTTATGGAGCACAATGATTCATTTATCAAAATCGGAAAATTTATATCATCCTACAGTGTAGGTGTACTCTTTGGTTTGAGGGATGCTTGGATTGCTAATTGTGAGGAGGTTGTTTTTGTCTATTTGGATAGTCATTGTGTTGGATAGAGGATAAACGCTTCGCGATAAACAGTTGATAAATACGCACCTTCGTTCGTGATAAACGGTTGTCTTATTGTGTTACTGTTTAACTACTGTTCATCTACTGTTTAACCACTGTTTGACCAGTGTTTAAATATTTCTACTTGTCCTTAATAATTTTATACAAGATAACGATCTCCATCAGATTTACCATCAGTGCTGTTCCTCAGTAACTGATGAAAGGGAGCGTAAGACCTGTGTTTGGCAGGATCTCTGTGTTGACGCCGATGTTTACGAAAACTTGAACCAGAACGAGGGAGAGGATTCAGACTCCTACTACTTTTTTATAGTCATCTCTGATCTTACTGAGATTGGATAGAAAGTAATAGCCGAGATAGAAATAGAGTCAGAGGATAACTAGGTTTCCTACGAATCCAATCTCTTCGGAAAATGCTGAAAATACGAAGTCACTTTGTGCTTCTGGGATATATCAGAATTTCTGTAATCATTTCCCGTATCATTTTCATCGAAATCATCATCCTCAGATAGCCAGCAAAGCTTCTTGATTTTGCCATCAGATCTGTTTCGCCTGAGGATCTGAACTTGAGCTGATAAAGTACGTAAATCTCTTCTGGATATAACTAAATCTGTCGCTTACAGTCCCTGCCACGGCTCAGACCACAATGCCGGCCAACAGGCCGCCAAAAAGTATCAGGAGAATGTGTTTGAACTTAGCTCACATATATCGACACATGATCAATCATACGATTCCCAGGATCATAACCGTCCCAAGATCAGGGATCAGTAAGAAGATGAAAAAGAGGATGGCATTGAGCACGATGAATGAAGTGAAGAATTTTTTGTCATTCATGGTATTGCGTTTTCTGAGTAGCCATGAACCGAGAAATAATACATATCCCAATTTGAAAAATTCTGCCGGTTGGATACTTGGGAGAAGAGGGACATTGATCCATCCTCTTGCACCATTGAGCGTCACGCCGATCCCTGGGATGAATACAGCTAATTGTAATGCCATCAGGATAATAGCTATGATCGTCATATTTCTTTCTTTCTGGAAAAATTTGATCGGCACATAATAAATCAGTCCCGCCATGATAAGCGCCATCCCCACATTTCTTAGCTGCCTGAAAAAATAGAAATAATTAGAAGGATCTCATTTCATGGCTCACTTAGCAATCAGTGAAACGGTCAAAGTGAATGATTCATAAATACTTACGCTATAGATAGCGAGCAAGCCAAAGATGGTAAGAAGCGCTCATATGATGATGATGGGCATAGAATTGAATTAAGAATTAAGAATTAAAAATTAAGAATTGATGTCATCCTGAGTTTATCTGCCACCAAGGCAGGCAAGGTCGAAGGATATCAGTAAAACAATTATATTCTTCTCCCGACCCGTCGGGATCAGAATGACAGTGATTTGTTAGTTAATCTTCGTGCTGTCCCATGGCCTTCGAGAAAGGCTAGTCTGTACCAGTGTAATCTCACCTTTGTTCGCATCCATGTATTTACCATCAAAAAATCCTGCGATGAAATTATATTTTTGTTTCAGTGCGGAATCGGCTTTGGCGATCTGTCTAAAGAGCGCATTATGATGGAGATAGAGATTGAAACACTCTGCGAAATCCTCGAAAGGATCACTCATTCCATAGCCACTGCAGAAATCTTTTTTGGTCGCAGTTGCTTTTCTTATCGTTTCGCTGTCTCGAGATACCGCGTAATATTTGAGCGATGCGTCATCACTCCAGAAGACCGGTTTCTCAAATTCAGTATATGTTGTGTTTTTGGGTGAGGAAGATCCTACTATGATACCTAGATCAAAGATATGTCCTAATTCGTGGCTTATGACCTGTAGAAACTCTGATCTGTCCGCTATGGTTCAGAGGTTTACGATGACTGAAGTATGTGTGGCATATCCTCTTCTTTCCCCCATATCTTTATTGATCTCTATATCTGCAAGTGTATTTTCTGCTTTCTGTCTGGTAATGATATTGTTGTCCATGAAATTGACGACTTTGAAGACAGAGGCGAGATAGAGATATCTGTCCTTGTCCGTCAGCTGTTTATCAAAGGTGATCTCGTCGCAGAGTGAAGTATTTGCATTACATATCTTTTGGAAGTTTATCTGATCTTGGATATTGCCAGTAGTGTCTCCTGTCTCATTTCCTGCAGAGGGATGAGTCTGTGTGTCTGTCTGGATTTCCTGCATAGCCTGCTGGATCGCAAGGTCTCCCGTAGTCTGTCCTCATGTGTATTCAGGTGTCTCTAGTCGTAGATAATCTTTTTCTGTCGGGGTAATTTTTTCGCCGACATTGAAAATATTTATCGTCAGCAATGCATAAAATGTTATCGTTGCAAGGACGAATTTTAGTACGTTCCATTTAGTTACTCGTTTCTTATTCACTTGAGTGATCAAGGTGATTAGATAAAGACTTTATAGTGTAGAGTGTATAGTGTAGAGTGTAGAGTGTCGGATGGTTTTTTTATCTAAAATATGCTGATATAGAAAACACCAAAACTATTAACTATGAACTATCAACTATAAACTATTTGGGGTAATATCGTTGTATATCCTGCAATATCGATTGTTCGCTGCCTCATTTACTATTGAATAAGATGATTTCGTCGATAGTGATGCCATTGGCATAGAGGTAGAGAAGGAAGCTATTGCCGCCGATGATGACCTTCTTGCCAGGGGCTGTTGCTTTGAATACATTCTTCCCTACGCCCCCCGTAATATTTTCTACCAAGAACAGTCTGTCTTTATGTATATCTTTTTGGCAGAGATCTTCAAATATTTTTTTGGACTCTTCTTTTTTGGGAGAAAAGATAAATATATTCTGAATGGAAGGGTCGGCGTTTTGGATGTGCGTCGTGATTTGTTCTACTCTTCAGAGGTTTCGGGTAGGGATCTTAGTGGATTGGTTATTGGTTATTGGTGTATTGGGGATTGGGAGAACGTTGACACCTTCGGTGGTTGAAGGTTGAAGCCTTTGGCTGTTGAGAGTTGAAGGTTGGGGGTATTCCTTATTCCCGTTGGATAAGAAGTAGATGTTATTCTTGAATATTTCGACGAACTCTTTTCGGTCAGTATATCTCTGTGCTTCTGCGTAGACGAAATAGAAGTCGGATTGGTTGTACATTTTCTTGCTGATGTTGACGACCCCATTGAAGATTTTATCGATGTGCTGGATCTGCTTGTCTAAGGTTTGTAAATCTTCGGGGCTAATACTGTCGCTTATCTTCTCCATATATTCAGGGATCTGCTTCCGCAATAATGTCGACTGATAAAAGTCGCTATGATCGATGATGGGATCATGAGGAATATAAATGGCCTCCGTCTTGGTGAAAATTTTCTTGGTCTCACTTGAGAGGACACCGATCAATATTTGAAAGAAGTTATAGAAATCATTTAAAGCTTCGCTGGTGGGAGCGTTGGAGGGTGGGAGCGTTGGAGGGTGGGAGTGTTTGAGGGTGGGAGTATGCTCGTGTGAAGCGATAATTTTCCCACTTTCCCACTTTCCAACTTTTCAACTTTCTATTTGTGATTGGACTTTCTGCTTGTAGATAAATGATTCGATGAGATTTAATGTGTAATACAGGTCGCAAGGGCGAGAGAGGTAATAATTATAGGTCTTGTACCGCCATTCTACATCGAAGAAAAAGATTTCATATTCGGGGAAAATATTTTCTTCTTCCATCATTGCGTAAATGCCAGGATGTGTCCCGAGAATGATCGGATATTTAGTCTTAGCTCTCGTATCTTTGATGGTGTGATAAATTCTGTAATCGCTGGGATTATTCAGATCCAGTGTTCCATAGCCCTTTTGGAGATGAGAAAGATATTTGCAGATGAAGAGAAATTCTTCTTCGGTGAATGTCCCTTTATTGAGAAATGATTTAAATATCTCTTCGCTGATGGTCTGGTCCTCTTTCACAAATCCGATATTTTTGATCCCCGCATCATTGAGGATCCTTTTTGCGATATCAAGTTTTTGGATGTTTTGAAATGCGAGGATACAATTTTTATTGCCTGCGAGCTGCTTGATGAAGTCTTTGATATCGATGTTGCCAATATAATATCTTTTCTGATTTTCTCGAGTGAAAGTTTCTTTGGATTTTTCTAGAGAAGTGTGCTGGGGGGAGATTCTTGTAAGTGGAGAAAAATGAATGGTGGGAGTGTGGGAGTGTTGGAGTGTGGGAATGTGGAGAATCTTTGGCAATAATCATTCGCTTTGAGATTGGATGGTAAGCAATGATCCATATTCGGCTTCTAAACCTTGAATGTAGTCTATAAAAAAAAGAAACATCGCTAATGACTCCTTGGTGTCATAGAGTGCATCATGAGATTTTTCACTGTCGTGCGCTTGATTGTCATTGAGCTTTAAGAAAACCTCATTAAATTTTGGCTCCTTGATTTGCAAGTGCTGGATTAGGACTTCTAATGCATGACTTGGTGCGTAATGGACTAATGATTGGGATAATTTATAGGTATCGATGATTCATTCACAAGCCAGACCTGGAAAGTATGCGTTCAAAAAATCCATATCAAATCCTACGTTATGTCAGACTACTACTGTGTTTTCTCCGAAAAACTTTTCTATCTGCGGAAGCACCGCTTCTCTCCTGGGAGCATTTTCTAAATCAGAAATAGACAAGCCGGTGATGAAGCCGACGATATGTTTGAGTTCATCTGTCTTCTTATTCGGTTTGATCAGAGATTGGAAGCTGTCGATGACTTTGCCGTCGCAATCAAGCTCGACAAGCCCGATCTGGATAGGTTCATCTTTTGTGACGTCCAAGCCAGTCGTTTCGAAATCCAATCAGATATATCTATATTTGGGATTTAATTGCATCACATTCGATTGAATAAAAAATTTTTACAATGGATTGTATCTATTGCTTTTGGATTTTCAATTCGCAATTTTTTATAAAGTATCAAGTATAAAGTAGTAAGTATCAAGTAGGTTGGAGTGTGGAACGATGCCCCAAATCTAAGCTCTAAGCTCTAAGCACTAACCCCGCCTTGCGGAGCTCGCCTGCGGCTCGGTTCTAAGCTCTAATTTTATCTTAATTTATCTCAGTAAATTATCGCCAAATAGATACACAGACCACAGATGGCGATGATAGTCTCTATCGCGAAGAGTCTACGTTTGGTGAAAAGATCTAGAGGCATGGATTTGGTCTCTGCGAATGCAGGACCTCTTTTGTTTCATTTAAGCACGAAAAATATCTGATATGTTCAGTAGCAGATGAGATGTCAGAAGTTGATGATAATTATCCAATTAAGCACATGTCGGAGCATGGATGAAAGAGGAAAGATTAAAGATGAACGATGGTCGTATCTTGTCATTCCGGCGCGTCAGTCCAGCTCAGCTGGGTTACGGTTTGCAGCCGGAATCTATATTGATACTGTGGGTTCCGGTTGCAGCTTCGCCTTAAGACCGGAACGACGATGATGCAATCTACTTCCTATCGAAATCAGCTGGTATTTCTCCTCGAATCTCCGTCTCCCATTTGCGGATGGGGATCGTGAAATCGTGTGTCTTGAGCCGGGTGGCGGCTTCTTGGACTTTCGTCAAAAGTTCTTTAGTCTGAGCGGTATAGGGCAGGGTGGTCTTGATTTTCTTGGATTTTACTCGGGCGATGGCTGTCTCGGAATCGGAAAAAATACATTCAAAACGTGGTTTCAGGTTTCAGGTTCCAGGTTGCAAGTTCTTGGATTTTTTCTTTTCGAGGTTCTCAATATATCTTATAGCATCATAAATAGCCAAGAATTCGCCGAGGTTATTTGTCCCCATGGGATAGATGGGCGAATGGAAAAGCTCTTTCCATGTATGAAGATCGACGGCTCTATATTCCATGACGCCAGGATTGCCCGTACAAGAAGCATCGACGCAGAGGGCCTGGATTGTTAAATTGTGAATCATTGAAAGAAATGAGTTAATTAAAATTATGAATGACGGATGACTAATGACAAATGACTAATGACAAATGACAAATGACTAATGACAAATGACAAATGACTAATGACAAATGACAAATGACTAATGACAAATGACTGATGACAAATGACTAATGACGGATGACAAATGACTAATGACAAATGACATATATATGTTAATAAATTAATGAGTGGAATCAATTCCTTATATTTTGATAATAGTTCAATTGGGGGGGATGGATGAAGTCAGAAAAATTGTCAATACTTGTACCAGTTGAATATCCAGAAAAATACCATAATTACAAACTATAAATTATCTACTATAAATTTCTCTAGGTAGTACCTATACTCTTACCCCATCATTTTCTTTTTACTTTCTCTTGACATTTGTATGTAAATTGTTATAACCATGTCATCAATAAAAAAGAAAACAAAATTTAAATTAGATAACTCAAATTATTAATTAATAACACAAACAAACAACAAGCTCATGAAAAACATCATCACAGTACTCGCAATCGCCATCTTCACGATGGCACTGGGCAACAGCTTCGCCCAGACGACGAAGAAGCAGGATTCGATCCGTCTCGTGCAGAAAGAACAAAAAAAGTTAAAAAAGCATGTTCAGGATTCGATCAGTCTTGCAAAGAAGCAGGCAAAAAAGCAAAGGCTTTCCAAGGGGGCGATGGACTACATGTCGCTTAGCCAAAACTGGAACCGCTACAATGTGAAGACTCGCAAAAAAATTCTGCGCTATGCATGTTCGCATGATCAATACGGCAAAGAACTAAAGGGAAAAACAAAGGCTGAAAAACAAGCATTTGAACTGGAAGTAGAATCGTGTGTCGCTGAGAACTACAAAAAGTATGATTCTGTAGTCCATGCACCGAAGAATACTTATGTACCAGGCTTTACAGCTGTACCAGGCTTTACAGCACAGAACCAGCCGCAGCAGAATGTTACCCAGTCCGTCACGGTTAATTCACAAACCGCGGCCAAGGCTACAACAATATCCATTACCGATACCATTCAATGGGTGGGAGTTCCCAAAGCAAAGCAGGATTCGCTCCTTAAATGGGCCAATGCCGATTCTGTCAAAAAGAACCTTGTCCTTCAGTGCAAAAAAATCAACTTTGCACGATTAGTGAAGGATATTCCCTACACCAGATCATTGGATCCTCAGGATAAGGATCAGGTTTGGTTAAGCTACACTGATGTGGCAGGAACGCATGAAATGCTTTTACTTCAGGGACAGTTGGTTCAAATCATCCGTGGCGTGGATGATGTAATTATTAACGCTTACCGGGGGGATTCGCCAGTCCTTCCCAAACGTAACTCAAACAATTCAAAAACTCAAAAAATTCAAAAACAACTAACAACTAACAAATAACAATTAAAAAAAACAACAAAATGAAAAAATTATTAACATTTGCCATGATTACCATTATGATGGTAATCGGCTCAGTAAGAACAACCTTCGCACAGGCAACCGCAATCACTGTGGATCCGGACACGGCGGTCTGGAAATCGCAATCTTTCGCATTACGCGCAGAACTACTGAAATCCATTACAGACCCTGTAACCAAACAGTCAGGCAAATTCGGCGACAATCGCAAAGATACCTCCATGGAGGTAGTTTCTGCTCAGTACATTACCGGAGTTCCTACAAGTTCTTCCGATAAAAGCGATACTCTCCAAATCTGGATGAAGAAGTTAACGAAAACAGGGGACACACTTAACGTTCTTTGTTCGAAAAATTTCATTCCTACAGAGGAGACTGTAACGGTGAATGGTACTGATCTTGTTATAGTTAACTGGTGCAGGGGCGACAACCCAAAACTGCTTGCAACTAGGACTAAAACAGTCATCAAACCGCGGAAGTAGCATGTGCTTGCTTATTATTACGATCGAATGTCAGGTTTACCTGACATTCTTTTGTTATTGTAAAAAACGATATGGTAAAGGAATATGTATATTATGATTCATGGCAGACATAGACCTTAGAATAGTGTGTGAGATTATCGAATATCGCTCCTTGAGATAAGGTATTGATACATCCATTACTCACCCTTCTCCCTAGAGATTCTGTTTTATCATTTAGCATCAGAATCCTATTTGGATCATTTTTATAGTAGTTGTGGATTCCCATTGTGTAATTGTATGTATTATTTATGTCATATTGTTTCTCTTCTGGATAAAGTCAGATATATTCTCCAGGTCCGGCGTAGTCTGCGGTATCAAATATCCTTTTAGATGTGTGATACATACCACCTGGCGTAGTCCAATAGCCAGGGTCGCCTCAAAGATATGCTTTATTCTCTTGATCTCAAACATCTGCTCATAAGAGTGTTTTATGTATGCTTATGAGTTTGTGATCTTTGGTAAAAAGGTAGAGATTAAAATCTTGTTTGGAGATAATAGCATAGGGAAGTCACTGGTTGAGTTCGTTTTCTTCAAACTTTTTATATTCAGTCCTTACGTCCTGTGAGATTAATGTACAGGCTAGAAGCTTATCTTTACTCAATCCAAAGAGCTGGTTTGTAATCCTACCAAGTGTTCTATAATCCAATTTCCCGGTGGCAATATTGTCACTATATAAAGATCATGCTTTCATACCTGCATATTTTTGCATTGATAAGATATCTCCTATCAAGAGGTCTTTTTCTATTTCTTGTCTTACTTCATCATTTTTTATTTTACTGATTTTATTAAAGATGGTTTCATAAGTTAGGTTTTTATCTATTTTTGTAACTGGTAATCAGGCCTTCAATAATTCAAGGGTGAATGAGGCATCTCCAGTCTCTACTTTCTTAGTCTCTGAGTTGTCCGTCGTATTTGTATCGTTTGCGGTTGTGTTTTGATCCGTCGTTGTTGCATCTTCCTTGATATTTATTATGGGTATTGTTTCTGTGGCTCTGTTTATAGTATTATCTACGGTTGTTGTTGTATTGTCCACAGTTGTTGTGGTATTGTCCGGAGTTGTATTATCAGGAGTAGTGTTGGAAGTGTTGTTGGAGGTGTTAGGTGTTGAGTTGGAAGTTGTATTATCAATATTAGTAGTGGTATTTGTTGAGGTATTGTCTGGTGTTGCGTTTGTCGTAGTATTGTCTACGGTCGCTGGGGTAGTACTTACCTTCGCTTTGGCTGCGGTGATGATTTCACTTTCTCTCGTGATGATATTTTGAGCTACTTTCTGTAGGCTTGCCTTCTCTACCTTGTCGGCTTTGGTCATCCTGATCTTCTTAGCAAAAAGTTCACTAGTAATTTTGAGTGTAGTAAGATCATCGTATTTTTTCAGTGTGGCGATGATATCAGTATCTGTGGCTAATGGTTTTAGCTCTGAATATATGCCCTTGGCTTCCGTTCTCTTATCTTCAGTAGCATCTTTCCAGTTGGGATAATTATCTATGATTTTACTATCGTTGATAGCGGTAAAGACTTTATCTGATTTGATATCGAGTTTTTTGGTATTGGAAAGTGTGGGCGCTTTGCTGGGGGTGTTGGAAGTGCTGTTGGAAGTTTTAAGTGTTGAATTTGAGGTCTGAGGAATAATGATGTTTGAGGTCTGAAGAGGAATGGTGTTTGAGGTCTGAGGAGGAATGGTAGTGGTGATATTGTCTATGGTAGTGGCTGGCGTGGTTTTACTTACTTCCACTATCTTAGTCTGTAGTGCTTCATAATACTTTGCCATAGTCTCATTGAAATTTTTCAAGAGGGTGGGCTTATCGGTCTTGGTATCTTTTGCTAGTTGTGTCAGGATTGCTGCATTGTCTTTCTTATCGGATGCGATCACTTTTTTGTTATCATTGATCTCTTGTGCCTTAGCTCCACTGGCTTTAAGTGTAGCATTTTCTGTTATCATCTCGTCGATTCTTTTTTTGGTGGTATTGTAATCTACAAAATTTTGGAGAATTATTTTGTTTTTAGACAGATCAGCATCCGTACTCTTTACTTTATCGGCCTCCCCTGTGAGTTCTTCTGCAAGTTTCCGTTGCGTATCTTCTGGTAATGCTTTGATGTCGGCAACTTGGATTTTGTCAGATGATTCCAGAGGATTTGTAACAGAAGATGTCGGAAGATTATTATCTGATGATGTCGGAAGATTGGTGACAGATGATGGAGTTGTGGTTGTGCTAAGTTTACTCAGTTCGGTCAGGATCTTTCTGATGGTCATAAACGTGGCTGTCCCAGCAGACCG
>CAIXFE010000007.1 GCA_903918675.1 uncultured bacterium | reverse complement strand
TAGAGGCACCATTTCCATCAGTACTGACGCCGATGAAAGTGAAGTCATGAAGCTCGCTAGAGCCGATGCAAAGATAGCATCATGGATTGTAAATGAGCCGAAGAAAGTGATCTATGTTAAGTGAAAAATTTTAAATATTGTCGTCTAGCATGTGGATTGTTTATGCTTTGACTGCCTCATTAGCGCGGGGATTGCAATATGTACTCTTGGAAAAATTATTGGTCAAGATCCCCAGCTTGGTATTTTTTGCTATCTCTTCCACAGTAGGCGTGCTCCTACGACGAATCCTTCTTTTGGCGAGTAAGACGCCTATCCATCTAAAACAGTATGTCAAAGACTCTCAAACATTATGGCTTTTAATCATCGTAATTGCCCTCTTCATCATAGGAAACATGGTAATCGTCTTTGCTATCAAAGATAAAAATGCGACCGTTGCTTCATTGATAGAGATTTCCTATCCGCTTTTCGTAGTGCTCTTTGGATATCTTTTGTATAGAAATACCCATTTAAATGCTGGCACTATTGTAGGATGAATCATGGTCTTCGCATGAATTGTGCTGGTCTACCTCTTCAATAAATAAATATTAAGATTCCTCCCTTCCTCAATTTTCCTCACGAAGTATTCCTCACGAAGTATTCCTCGCAAAGCCTTCCTCCCTTCTTTCTTCTTTTCTCTTTATTCTTTCATCTATCATCATGTGCTGAATTTTCTGATACCAAGGCAAAGATCACGATGCGAAAAAAATTCTTGTACACGGACTCGAAAGACTCGAATACCGCGGATACGATTCTGCAGGTCTTTTGGTCGGAAATAAAGAAGGCGAGATGAAGCTGGTGAGAGCAGTCGGGAAAGTCTCTAATTTAGCGAGCAAAGTAGTCAAAGAGATCCCTGATGAGAAAAAATATTCTTTCTGAATAGCGCACACCCGTTGGGCTACTCATGGCGGCGTGACTGAGGAAAACACGCATCCTCACCATGACAGGAATAAACATTTCTATCTCGTCCATAATGGGATCATAGAAAATTATTACAAACTCAAACAAGAGTTGCTTGCGAAGTGATATACTTTTTATGGAGAGACGGATAGCGAGGTCATTGCAAATTTATTGGAAGATAATCGGACAGGAAATTTCATGGAGACGGTCGAGAAGGTGCTTGGAATGATTAGATGAGCATATGCTTTACTCATCGTCTCCACCTATGCTCCTGATGAAATCATTGCAGTGAAAATCTGAAGTCCGCTTTTGTTCGCTTATAGCTGAAAGGATGAATTTTTCTTTTCTTCTGACAAGCAAGCGCTCGCAGGATACGCAGACAAACTGATCTATCTAGACGATGGCGATATCGTCCATCTCAAAGGAAATGATTATCAGATCAAATCACACGGCATCCCTGCTGAGAAGAAAATCGAAGATATGGACATGGAGTCATTGGAAGCATCTAAAGGTGATTACAAGCACTTCATGCTCAAAGAAATTTTTGAACAACCCAATATCATCAGGAGAATCTTTAAGTGAAGAGCTGATTTTAAAACGAACTTTCTCAATGCGGAAGCATTCCATGGCATGCAAAATGAAGCATTTAAGAAGATCGTTTTCATCTGATGCGGGACGAGTTATAATGCTTGATGTCTGGGAACTTATCGAATGGAAAATCTAGCTGGCATAGATGCGAGCTGCGAAATCGCTAGCGAGTATGAATATAAACACATCAAAGTCAGTGATGATACCTTGTACGTTTTCATTTCTCAGTCATGAGAGACAGCAGATAGCATCGAAGTTTTGAAAATGATTAATCAGAAATGATGACACACTTTCTGAATAGTAAACGTCGTAGGATCCAGCATTTCACGTCTCACAGAATACGGTCTATTTACTAGATGAGGAGCGGAAATCTGAGTAGCATCCACGAAAGCCTTTACCGCACAGATTACCTGCATTCTCCTCTTGGCCTTATATCTCTGACTGAAAAGATGATTGAGCAAAGCGAAATATGATAAGATCATGAAAGAGTTTAGCAAGGTGCCAAGGATGATAGAAGATATTCTCGCCGATACCGTGAACATCAGGAAGATCGCCGAAGAGATTTCAGCATACAAAAACTTTTTCTTCTTGGGCAGACAGTATCAACTCCCAGTCGCATCCGAAAGCAGTCTCAAATTGAAAGAAATTACTTATCTTCACTCTGAGAGTTATCCAAGTGGAGAACTGAAGCATGGGCCACTCGCCTTGATCGATGCTAAAATTCCAAGCGTGCTCTTTGTGCCCCATGATCTCATGTTTGAGCACAATATTTCTTCTATCCAAGAGATCAAAGCAAGAGCAGGGAAAGTGATCACGATCTCTGATAAGGCGATTGATAGCTCAGACTGGCACATTACACTCCCATCAACGATAGATGAGATTTACCCCTTCTTGACAGCAGTCGTAGGTCAGCTTCTTGCATATCACGTTGCAGACATTCTCGGGAAAGACATTGATAAACCAAGGAATTTAGCGAAGTCGGTTACAGTGAAATAAAAAGACAAGAAAACACCGACATTTAACATTAAGCATTCAACATTTAACATTCATTTTAATCCTATGACGAATATCTCCATCATAGATATCTGAACTCTAAGCATCAAGCATTATATTTTTGGTGTCGAAGGAACTCACAAAGACACCTTATATTACAAGAGATATTCTGAAGCCAATCTTTGAAACAACTGAGAAATAGATGATGCGGCAATGGAGAGGAATATCCATATTTTGAAACAATGTATGCAAAAAAATAGTGAAGATGGCATAAACAAAACCATCGCTGTCGGGACACAGATACTAAGAACAGCAAACAATGCACCGATATTTTGTCAGAAGATAAAAGACTTATTTTGACTAGACATCAAAGTCCTATCTCATGAAGATGAAGCATGATATCTGTACAAGTGACTAGCAAATATTGTAGGTAACCATACTTTCTGAGCAGTAAATATCTGATGATGAAGTACAGAAATTGTTTCGGGCGATGCGAAACAATTACAAAAAAGTATCCAGATAGAGATTGGTGTAAAAACACTGAAGACCATGTTTCGAGATAACAAGACCAATACTATTGATCGAAATGCCATGGAAGAATATTTAGATGAATACATTCAGATTGATGCCTCCCATCAAAGTATTCTCTTCATTACTTGAGTGCTAGACTTCTATCTCAGCGTCGGACCTCAGTTAGGATATCAATTTACTGAAAGCACATTCCCAAATCATCCGATTATTTTTGATTTGAAATTCATGGAGGGATGGATACAAACCCTCAGAACGACAGACATTGCGACACTGAGAACTATGTATAGTAAAGACCCATGATTTGTAGATAATGTAGCCATAGGGCAGACACTCTATTACAAAGTCGCACAGAAATTTGGTGCATCGCAAATTTGCCCATCTCAATATGATTTAACAGATGGCTTAATCGCCGAAGTCGTTTAAATTGAAAAACAAAAAAACTCACATGAAGTAGAACGATGGACTTATAGAGCGATTGAACGATGGGAAAATCCAAAACCTATTATTCCAAAACCTATCGTTCTATCGTTCCAATAAGGAAGGTTGGCTGAGTGGTCTAAAGCACACCGTTGGAAACGGTGCGTACTGCAAGGTACCGCAGGTTCGAATCCTGTGCCTTCCGAGTTGAATCATAGTCTCTAACCATCATTTCACGACATAATGTCGTGATTTTTTATTATGCCAAATTTTTATTACAAAATGTAAAACTCTTATACGATCAATCGCTATCGCGCTCCTTTATGCTCCCATGATAGCGTCATATTTCCCGTAGACCTCTTTCATCAGTTTTCCTGCCTTGGGATTAAGCCGATCATGCATCCATTCTGAAACGACAGGAATTCGAGTAATAGGGATTACGCCTGCTTGGATCATGCGTTTGACTCCATAGGCATGAGCCTCAGGAGATGCATCACCACCTGCATCCATGAGCCCATAGACATCTCGTCCTTCTCTGATCGCGTGGATAGCGGTATAGGCGAAGCACATGCTTGTCCAGAGTCCGGAAAGAATAATTTTTTTACGATTGCTTTTTTTGATCTGCTTGAAGACTTCTTCGTCTTCCAATGCATCGAAACTCTGTCCTTTGCGTGCGATGACTTTGATGTCAGGGAAGAGCTCGGTGATCTCTGGGATAAACTCACCATTGCCTTCTGGTCGGATAGAAGTCAGTACGACAGGGACGTTTAAAATCTTGGCGGCCTTAGCTACAGCGAGCGCGCTATTTTTGATCGTCGTTCTATCCCCCGAGCCTACTCCCTTAAACATCGCAGGCTGATAATCTACAAGCAACAACACGCTATTTTCATCAGTCAAAAACTCTAATCTCGATTTCTCCATTTTTCTTTTTCGTCAGAAAATAAAAGGACAAGAGCAATACCCCGAATATCTGATAAATCAAGTTAATTTTTCGTCAAAAGATGAAGTAGCGAAATTTAGCGATTTCAAACCAAAAAATTATAGCAATTGTGTCATGTGTTTTTTTGATTATTCCCTATTCATATACGTAATGGTGAGTTGCAATGTCGTAGCAATCCCTACCCAAATGAGATATGGGATCTGGAGATAGGCGATCCGATGTATATGTGGGAAGATAACAATCGTGGCCCAGATAAGCGTACCGAGGACTAGCAAAACGTCAATTGCGGCGAGGAGATTATTCTTGAGTCTAAATTGGATTGGCGAAAAGATGATATTAAAAATCAAGTTGAGCAGGAAAGGTAATACTATGAGGAAGCTGATTTGATGCGCTCGTGTCATAAGAAATACTTTACCAAAAGAGATGATGATCAGGATATAGAGAAACATCCACACAGGTCCAAATACTCGTGATGGTGGTGCTCGAGAGGGTTTTTTGAGATGAGCATATCGAGTGGATGTTTTCATGATTTTTTATTTTAATCAAAATAAAACTACGATGATGATTAGATGCTAATAACTTCTCCTTCATATTTCCATAGGATATTGATTCCATACGTAGGCGCTGATGCCAAAAGCCATTGCAGCGGCTTTTCTCATTCAGCATCCTTTTTGAATATTGATCATGATCGAGAATTCCGGTGGATACCCACAACATTTTTTGCATGGAGCATATGCGCCATCTCTAGAGCTTGTTCCGGATTACAGTGATGGTGGATCCGTGGATTATAAAACCCGATAGGCATGATCGCCAGATTGCATATTGGTGGTGCATAGCTTTTCATGATATCCGTGTATGCCGTATCTCAACAGAAGAATATGGTCTTTTTATTTTTCTCCATCAAATAGGAATTATAGCTTGATCCCTTGGCATCTCACTTGGAACGATCCAGAGATCGAGGATATCTTCCTCACCGATGTTTGACTTCACACGCACGGATGGTGATTCACGAGAGGAGAATCTCTTGTCATCGATCAAGTTCATGGAAATTCTTTTTTACGGATGGAGACAGCCATTGCGCGACACCTGGAGCTGCAACAATCGTAGTCTTTCCGTGACTGTGCTTTATGATTTTTTTGCATGAAAAGGGATGGAGATGATCCAAATGCGCATGCGAAAGAAGCATGATATCGATATCAGGAAGATCGCGAATATATAATTTGGGTGCTGAGCTTCTTTTGACTCCCACAACTCTTGAAGTCTTCATAATCGGGATTCCGAATCTTGCGGAAAACACGGGATCAGTGATGACCCATGTACCAAAAAAATTGATAAGCACAGTGGAGTGTCCTATTCGACCAAGAGTTACTTCATCATTTGATCGCTCGCGGACGGGTGTATCTGAGAATGTAGAATGCATAGATACGTGTATTTATAGTAAAACATCTTTTATTATATGATAATGGACTCTGTCTTATAGATGATCTCTTTAAGTAATGCAAACTTTTCTAGCACTCCTGGTATCGTGGGTATTTTAGGTTCAAAATCTTCGATATCCTGTAAAGGGACTCGTCTATATTCTGAATACTCCTCATTGAGCTGGATTTCTCCACTGTCGTAGATGGCGTAATAATGTGGCAGTACCATTGCACTTCCATCTTTCTTGATGAAGTAACTATTTGTAGTAAATGTCGGATAAATTTTAATCTTAAAATCTTCTCCCACCTCTTCATTTTTTTCACGTCTCAATCACGAGATGAAGTCTCCATCTTCCACCTCCATCTTTCCGCCGATGAAGCTGAATACTTCATCAAAGTCCGCCTCCCCTTTCCTTTTACAAAGCAAGACATTTTTCCCATCAGCCGAGTAGACAACGATTTTTTGGCAGTATTGAAAATTGTAATTTGGCATCATCTTTGGGAAAAAATAAAGTCTGATGAAGAATATTCTATCCATAAGAAAAATCAATCGTAAGTATTTTCTACAGAATTCCTCCTTTTGTATGAAGAGAATTGAATGCAACTTTTCTGGCTTATGACTTGATTTTTCTCAGGAGAAAGATATACTGTTGGTCGTGATCAGATAGTATTTGATGACACGCGAAATTTTATCTCTTAATTACAGTACCATGACAGATGATCAAACACTTCCAGAAGAAACTGAAGAAGTCACAACTGAAGAAGTAAATGAAAATGAAGTTACAGACGAAGCTAAAGACGACACTGATGAAGTTGAAGCTAAAGACGCTGAATAATCTCTCAGACGCTTTTGATAAAATAAGTCCCTACGCTCGTAGGGCTTTTTTTATACAGAGAAAGCTTGTTCTTAGCGTTGAATACCCGATAGGCCGTTCTTCTGCATCCCCCTATTTTATACTTGACTGTGCTATATAAAAGATTATTATAGGCTTTACCTTTTTATCCCGTTCTCCACTTCTCTATGAATTGGATTTCAAGTAAAAATAAGTATCCCAGAATAGAAAAGCCTGGTGAAGTGTTCCTCATTTATAGTGAATTAGTAGAGACGATACTTGATAAGACCGGCATTTTCAAACCTGAGACGATGGAATATCTAAGAACGGTATGCACATGCCTTATAGATTGACTTACTAATTCATCGAATATTGTGGATTATGTTAATGAGAACATACTTTCAGACAAGAATGCAAACCTTAAAGTCTATAATGATAATGAGGAGTATATAGAATGACGCCAATTTTTTTATCAAAAAATAGAGGATGCAAAGCAAACCTTAGAATTATTTTTAGATCTTACAACTGAGAACCCGGCAAAACATGGAATGCCTGAAAGCGATAGACCTATTGAATTGTAAATAACGAGAATTTGTATTTCTAAATGTATGAGAGCCTGATAATTTATACGGATCTCCATATATGCTCAAGAAAATCGCAGTCTTATCACTACGGTTTTTTTAGTTCTCAATTTTTTTTATTTTATAAATTTCTTAACTCCTAAAAAAACAGCGCCACCAATCAGTACAGTAGCCAATTGGACGATTCACATCGCCGTCAGAAATATTTTGGGCAAGATCGCACTTTGAAATAGGATGAATGCTATGGAGAAAAGGAATAAGGCTTTAATGGCTCCTCAAGTGATAATACCTAACCAGTTTTTAGAGATCGATTTCACGATGAGAACGAGCAAAAAATTTCCTACTCGAATCGCTGGGATCATGTAGATCATCAAAGGAGTGAATGGGCCAAACATGATGCCCCTACTCAATGTCGCGAAACTGGAGACCAACACGAGGGGTCGCGCATACGCCAAGGGCAAACTGACCGCGACTCGGATCAGCAAAAAATTTACTATACTTCAGACCAGTAATTGTGGTCCGCTCAAAACGAATGGGATGAAGAATAATGCTATACCGAAGAGATATATTTTTACTTTTGTCGTGACCTGAAGACCAAGAAGTGTCGGAGTCTGAAGAGCTTGAAGATCAGCTGCTTCGTGGCGTATGTCCTGCATGATGGGAGGAGGAAGAGATAAAAACGTCCTATCTATCCTATACTGAGTGCCTGGGGGTTTTCAATTGATTTTCTATATATTTTGTCTAGTATGAAGACATCATTTTTATTTTCTTTTTTTCTCCAGGATGGAAGAACAAGCAAATCCAAATTTACTCATCGCCATGCCAAGTGATGACGAGCTGTATGATGCATTTATGATCGGACTTAGAGATGGTGTGCATGAAGGGATCAAAAGTACTGTCCAACAACTTTCTTGATACATAGAAAAAGCTAAAGAAGTGATCAAAGACATCGTCCTGGTAGATCCAGCGAATGGATTAGTTTTCAATCTTACTATGGAGACAGGAAATAAAGTGTTGGCAGATTTTGAGGAGAAACAATCTCGGCTCATGAGAAATGCGCTGAAATTAATCCTCGCTGCTTTTAGCGCAGGGAGCTTCACAAGCTTCGTCGAAAAGATGAAAAAAGATCCTCAAAGCCTAGCGAATACTATCGGTACCTTAAGCAAAGTGATGACTATTTTCTTCGCTGAGTTAGGAAAGAAATATCTTACGAAAGAAATCGAAACGAGTATCCATGAAAAGGTCGCCACACTTTTTGCGTAAATCTGAGAATTTATTAGCTTACATATTCCCAAATGGATCAGCCGAATATTTTATTTAGTGACTCCAATCAGTATTTTCAGGATGCTGAGATTTTGCAGTGAGAAATAGGGTTTATCAATGCTATGGATATCGATATCTATGTCAAAAAATCTTTCTCTTCCACTACAACTAAAGTGAATATTTCTTGATGAGATATCGATGCGTTTACTAAAGATCATACGATAGACGCTCATTTCATCTGCTATGAAATCCAGACCACCGATCGTACTCCGCTCTGGGATACGGAAGGCAAAATAACATTGGGCATCCAGGAGAAATGATTTTTCGCGATGAATCTCTTGCAATGATTTATCCAGTCCACGCCTCTGATTACTCTGCTCGTCGTTACCCTGCTTTCTCGGATCGTGCCACCGCCCATATCGACGATATTGTGGTATATCAGTATTATCGGCATCGTCATCACCTATCTTTTTTATGCTCGAAAAATATTACACACGCTGTATAAAGTCGTCAAAGCAAAGGGAATAGATTTTGATGGAGTAAATGTAGTGTATGAGAAGGGCATAGATATCTTGAAAATCCAGGCTCATCATGTGGCAATGGTCAAACAGCTCAAGGACGATCTCGATATCACTAAGGTTGTAGTCTATCAAGGAAAAATTTATCTCAAACAAGAGAGCAAGAGACCCTCATTCTGGAGGGCGCTCAGAAACAATTTAACTTCAGCTCCAGCCCCTGAATGAGAGACAGAAAAGAAAGTAAGTGACACACTGAGCTTCATCTTTTCTCCAGCTTTTATCTGATCTTACGCACTTTCAGATGACGCTAAATAATGATACAAATCCACTCAGGACAGAGATAGAGCAATCGCCGGGCGCTCAGCATATGGGCTTCACCCAAAAGTTTTGGAATACACTCAACCATGTCTATGGGAAATATAAAGATGCTTTTGTGCATAAAGTATTTACGGGAGTTAAACTTCCTCCTGAAGATGCTTTATGTGCGCAGGTAGCGGGAGAGAGTTATAAGGGATTGAGGGTTGAGAGATTGAAGAGTTGAGAGATGAAGGAATTTATTTTAGATGAGAAAAATAGTTCGGAAACTGCGTGTATCTATGCCAATGCAGAAACGAAAATTTGTATCATAGGGTACAGAGGCACGGTAGTGACTGACCTCAAAGACATTGCTAGCGATGCGCAGATCGTCCTAGATATCCAAGGGATAGACCCGAGAGTTAAAGCTGCGTTACATATCTATGATACGATCAGAAGAGAATATCCGGGATATGCACTTCGAGTCTGTGGACATTCTTTGGGCGGGACAACGTCATATATTGTAGCCAAACACAGAAATCCAGCCCGCTGTGTCGTGTTTAATCCGGGGGTATCGCTGAATACTTTCTTCGTCCAGATGCTGGAAGACACCGTTAAACGTGTAGAGCGGACTCAAAACACGTACACCTATAAAATATTGGGAGATATTATTTCTACTGTCGGATTTGTCGGTCACGTCAAAACCTTTGTCATCCAAGCGACTGATCCATTGGCATTACATACTATGGATAACTTCCTTTAGTCATTTTATTTTTTTAAATAATAATGAAATGTTAATCATCTGAATCACTTGAACCCTAGGCGCAGGGAAATGAACTGTGGTAGAATATCTTATCCAGAAATATGGATTTAAACATCTTTCCGTCAGAGCCTTTCTGATAGAGAAAATCCTGGAAAGAGGTATGGAGAACAATAGAGATAGTATGGTCCTCGTAGCCAATGATCTGCGTGAAAAATTTGGTCCAGGATATATTGCGAGTGAACTGTATGAAAAAGCAGCCAAGACAGGAGAGAATACTATCATAGAAAGTATAAGAACCGTGGGCGAAATTACGACGCTTAAAGCGAAGTGACCTTTTGTCCTCTTAGCTGTAGATGCAGATCCAAGTATCAGATATGAGAGGATCACTTCGAGAGCAAGTGAAACTGATCATCTCGACTATACGACATTCATCGCTAATGAAGAGAGGGAAATGACTTCAGATGATCCCAATAAACAAAACCTCCAAGCCTGTATCTCTATGGCAGATTATACCATTTTGAATAATGGATCCCTCGAAGAATTCCATAGCAAGGTCGATGACATTATGAAACAGATCACAACAATGAAGTCCCCCCTTTAAGGAAAGGGGGTGGCGAAGCCGGGGGATTTTCTTAAATAAAATCCCTGCTTGCCGCAGGCAAGTCCCACCACTTCGTGGTCCCCCCTCTTTAGATAAAGAGGGAACGTTATTTTATCTCTTTATCACTTGTCCTCCGCGAAGCCGAAGGATTTTATCATTTTATCATTCTTCCCATGAGACTTCCTATCTGAATCAGCAATAGACATATTCATCTCTCACAAATCGATGTAGAGAAACTTTTTGGCAAAGGCTATCAATTGACGAAGTTGAGGGATATTTCTCAGCCGGGACAATTTGCCTGCAATGAAACGGTAAGCATTTCAGGGCCAAACGGGAAGATCCAAAATGTCAGAGTCGTCGGACCTACCAGGAAGGAAAGTCAGTGAGAAATCCTGATGTGAGATAACTTTACCCTCTGAACGAAAGCTCCGGTAAAGATCTCGGGAGGAGATATGAATGAAGCTGAAGGCGTCACGGTTGTCTGACCTGTCGGAGAAGTGTATGTCACTCACGGTCTGATCGTGGCTCAGAGACATTTGCATTGCACTACGAAGGAAGCTACAGATATGTGACTAAAAAATTGAGATATCATCAAAATAAAAATACCTGGTCAAAGATGACTGGTATTTGAGAATGTGGCAGTCAGAGCCAGAGATGATTATGCATTAGATTTTCATATCGATATCGAAGAAGCGAATGCGGCTTGAATTGTACCATGAAGTCGATGAGAAATCGTGGAATAATAAACTAACAGTGAACAGTGAATAGTGAACAGCGTTGGTTGTTTTTAAACAAAGACTCCTTCGCTGTTATCTGTTAACTGTTATCTGTTAACTATTTTCTAATGTCGCAATGTTGCACGTATTGGCTTGCAACTTTTTTCATTTCTTCCAGTTCGTCATCATCGAAAGATTGGCCTCAGAAATTGGGGTCTAAGGTATTTCCTCAGATATAATTCTGCAGATAATAATGTTGTGCTCCTTCGATATACTTCGCCATAGCTTCTACATCAGCGAGCGTATGGAGCCCCTTAACAAGCGTGGTCCTGTATTCGTATTCTACTCCACTCTTGGCCAAGAGTTTAAATAATCTCTGATATTCGTCGAAGAATTTCTTGGTCTGCGTGACTCCTATGGTCTTCTCATATTTTTCTGGAGTATTTTTGAGATCGATAGCGATATAATCTAGCAATCTATCTTGGATGAGTTTTTCTACAATAGGGACATCTCTCCCATTGGTATCGAGTTTCACAAGGAAGCCCATCTGTTTAATTTTCTTAGCGAAGTCATAGAGATCGGATTGTAATGTCGGCTCTCATCAGCAGATAGAAACTCAGTCGAGAAGCCCCTTTCTTTTACTCAGAAAATTGAAGAATGTCTCTTCTGGGATGTAATCATGTTGGAAGAGCAACATCTGCTCCGGCAAAACTAATTCTGGGTTATGACAAAAATGACAGCGGAAATTGCATCAAGGGGTAAAGACGATACAGGCCAATTTCCCTGGATAATCTATCATTGTCGATTGTTGTATTCATGCTATTTTCATGTATTGGCTACGGATGACGGATAAATTTTTTTCACGAAATTTAGAATTTATAATTAATAATTTATAATTTTGGTATCTTTTATATAAAAAAACTTCCGCCATTATTAATTATCAATTATACATTATCAATTAAGCATCTTGGAAGCTATGTATCTATACTAAACTAAATCACATTTCCTGAAGCATTTCCATAATTCTGGACAAAGGCGTTCATATCACCCCGTAAGGTTCTCCAACGACTTTATGGATAAAGCTCATGCTATAATATTTCTCTGGACTGAGTGCGTGGGCGTGTTTTTTATATTCTTCATTGCAATTATCTAAATAGAAATTAATTTCCTGATCTGTGAATTTTCTCATATGCATTTCCGTCTTCGTGGTATCAGACAGTGTGGTGTGAGTCGTGGCATCTATGATATGTATTCATGTATGATATTCTATCATCTTCTCAGATATGGCTTGTAGCCTCATGAAAGCCTCTTCTCTTGTCTTAGGCTTCTCAAATACTTTTCATTCAAAGAAACAGACTGAATCAAATCAAACGACGAATCCCTCTGTATGATTTTTAGCGACTGCTTCTGCTTTAAGCTGTGCAAGATATGCGGTGAGAGCCATAGGATCTGTCGGTCTGTCTCCAGTATATTCATCTACCTCACTTCCCTCTGCGATGAAAGGGATATTGGATTTAGTAAAAACTTCTATCCTATATGGGGAGGTTGTGGCAAGAATAAGTTTCATGAGAAAGCAATTAATAGATAAAGTTATTCCACTTTACTGAGGTGGCCATCGATAATTATGGGCTGCATAAGCTCGACCTCTTGGATGTATCTTAACTCTTGTGCAGAAGGGATTGGATTGAGGATAAATATTTTCTTACCGAGATAACAAGCTATCCCCATCTCTACTAATGTCGCACCTCCTATATATCATTTAATATCATTCTTATCAAAATTGGCGACCACTATAGCGTCGCTACTTGCGACATTGTTGTAGTGTTGATGCATACCTTCTCTCGCAAATTCTGGCTCATGATCTCGATCATTAGATCTGCCTTCAGTAAACGTATCGGTCTCCAGTGGGACAAGTACCGTATGTCATAAGTCCTGAAGCTGCTTTTGCAATGTTAAGATTTCTTGAGCAAATGCCAAGCTGCCTGAGATAGTAATTTTCATGGTTATGCAATAAGGGATAAATCTCCATCAATCACTGTGATATCCATGGTATGGAGCTCATCATGAATGTAAGGCTGATCGGGAAGGGGATGCAGCAAAAATATTTTTTTGTCCGCTACATATGCGAAGCCCATCTCCATCAAAGTATTGCAACCGATATAATGAGGGATATTATTTTTGTCGAAGTTGAGGACTAAGATGGCATCACTATGGACGATGGCGTCATGTCGTCGCTTGATATATCCATATTTTCTTTTGGCTGCGGCGTGTTCTTTTTTTATCAGAGCGACAATCTCTGGCAATTCTCACCTGATGTATCATCCATAATCCGGATGGACTATCGCTTCATGGCCAAGAGCATTGAGAAGTTGTTCGTACTCAAGTATTTGTTTCTGGAAAGTAGAACTTGCACAGATAGTGATTTTCATGATTATTTTATAAGAGATAAATCTCCATTGAGGATCATCGGATCGATTACTAACACTTCTAAGGCATAGGGCTGCGACCTATCGATATCATGCAGGAGATAGATCTTCTTCCCTAGGAAATATGCTATCGCGATCTCCATCAAGACGGAAGTGCCTAGGTATCCATGGATGCCTTTCTTGTCATAATTGAGGACGATCATTCATTCGTGTTTGGGTATCTCATCGAAGAATTTTTTGACTATCCCCGTAGATCTACAAAATGCTAATTCCTGCTCTAGAGTCACTTGCTCTTTAGCATTCGTAGTAAAGAAATCCATATTGGGAGACAAATTAGCTTCATGTCAGAGTGCCTCAAGCGCACTTTTGACCTCATACATCTGTGACGCAAATGACATACTTCATCCTATGAGGATCTTCATGATAGATTTCCTAGTAAATAAAAAGGCGAAGTTATTGGAAGCAGAATACATTTTTGTTTCGTCTGCTTCATCACTTTACCTTATTTTTCAAATTTCTCAATCTTTCAATTTTTTAATCTTTTAATACTTACAAATCACTCATGCAAGGTAATTTTTGATTACTTTCTCACTGGCGGGATAGAGCGGTGATGGAAGCTGGTCTAAAGGAAACCATTCTCGCTTAGTGATCTCATCGGGTTCCATCACTTGGGCTTCGCCTTCAAATGTTTCGCAGAGAAATCCTATGGTGATGAAGTGATTGTCTGGGACGATATCGTTGGTTATGCTGATAATTTTCAGTGCGGTTTGATCTAGCTTGATGCCTGTCTCTTCTAGAGTTTCACGATACGCCATATCTTCAAAGCTCTCATGAAACTCCATCTTGCCTCCAGGCATAGTCCAGGTTCCCTCTCCGTGAAGGAGAGAGCTTGCTTTTTCTGGGTCATCATGTCTTTTGCCGAGAAGAATCTTCCCGTCACGAAGCATCATAACGCCAAATCCAGCTCAGACTTTTTTTGGCTGATCGGACATAGTAGCATATTATTTACTTAAAAGTAGTTTATAATTAATAATTGATAATTAATAATTGTGGTGTTTTTTTTATTAAAAAGACTCCGACATTATTCATTATACATTATCAATTATACATTCTTCTAGCAAGAGCATGCACATTGAGCGACAGCATACTTTTCTACGAATTCTGAATTCATAGATTTTTTTTCATTGAAGTAGGTCCTTGTGTAGAACTCACTTTTTTTACCGATGTTGAAGTTGCTGACTGGGTTGTAGAATCCTACGACGCGAGTGTAGATCTGGCATCTCGTTCTCTCTACTTCCTGTCCTTCTTTGTTGACGAATTTCGCTACCATGGGGATATATAATTAATGGGATAAAAGACTGCGGATTTTACATGGAGACTTGAGCTTCTCTGATCTTATCTAATTTAGTCTTGTTGGCAGTAAAGATATCTCTGGTCTCCATATCGTATTCTGCACCTATATATCCGATCTCTTTGTCACAAGTCGGACAATAGTCATGCTCTCCTGCTATATATCCATGTTTGGGACAGATAGAGAAGGTAGGTGTGATAGAGATATATGGCATCCTGTAATTGCTCATGCACTTCTTTACTAGATTTTTACATGCCTCAGAGTCCGTGATCCTTTCTCATAAATAAGTATGGAATACTGTACCTCCTGTATATTTGCATTGCAAATCATCTTGGATATCCAGCGCCTCGAAGACGTCTTCTGAGAAGGTCACAGGAAGCTGAGTAGAGTTGGTGTAATAAGGAGTGTCATTGGTCCCCGCATGGATGATGCCTGGTAATTGTTTTTTATCTTCTCTCGCTAATCTGTACGAAACACCTTCTGCTGGTGTAGCTTCTAGGTTGTAGAGATTTCACGTTTCTTCTTGGTACTCCGTCAGGATGTTTCTCATAAATTCTAGGATATCTCCTGCAAATTCTCTTCCTCGTGGAGTAGAGATATCTTCTTTCCCATTGGTAAAGTTGAGGATCGCTTCGTTCATACCATTGAGTCAGATCGTGGAGAAGTGGTTTCTAAATGATTTGAGGTATCTCTTGGTATAGGGGTACAATCCCGCATCTAACCATCTATTGACGACCTTTCTCTTGATCTCCAAAGATGTCTTGCCGATATTCATCAGACGCTCAACTTGTTTTTTAAATCCTTCTTTATCTCCTTTGAAATTGTATCCGATCCTTGGCATATTGAGGGTCACTACTCCTACTGATCCTGTCATCTCGGCAGAACCGAAGAGTCCTCATCCTCTCTTCTCCAGAGCTTTGAGATCCAATTGCAATCTACAACACATTGATCTTACATTGCCTGGTTTATAAGCACTTGGATTGGCAACTTTCTTACCATCTTTATCTACGGTATATTGTGAACCTATGAAATTCTGGAAATAAGGGATCCCATATTTAGCAGTCATTTCAAAGAGCGCATCAACATCTGGATCAGTCCATGGGAAATCTTCGGTGATATTGTAGGTAGGGATAGGGAAGGTAAATATCCTTCCATTCATATCTCCTTGCGTATACACTTTGATAAGTGATCTGTTGACGATCTTCATCTCTTTCTCCAACTCACCAAACTTTTTCTTGTAAGGACCTTCTTTGATCCCTCCGAGAAATAAGGCTTTATCTTTCAAATCTTCAGGGCAGGTCCGATCCAAGGTCACATTGGTAAACGGCGTCTGGGTCCCCCAACGTGAAGGGGTATTGAGATTGAAGACAAAATTCTGTAAATTTTGTAAAACATATTTCTCTACTTTTTTATCTATGAATGCTTCTTTTTCTTTCTCTGAAGGAAATTGAGCTTTGGTAGCATCTAATTCTGCTCTCAATTCCTCACTGTATTTGTGGACAAAAGGAGCTAAGTAGGTATCTAGCGATGAAAACGCTTGCGCTCCAACTCGTTCATTCTGAAGCACTCAGAAAAAGTTGACCATTTGATTGACCGCTGATTGGAGATGTTTGGGAGGATTGGATTCTACTTTCCCACCGACACCATTAAATCACTCTTCCAATAGCTGCCTCAAACTTCGCCCTGCACAATACGGGGTGAACATCCCGAGATCATGGATATGAAGATCTCCATTTCTATGAGTATTCCCTATCTCTTCTGGATAGACACTAGAAAGCCAGTAATTGGCAGTGACCTTCTCAGAATTTTTGAGGATAAGTCATCAGATGGAATATGCAATATTTGCATTTTCATTGATCCTTCGATCCAAATGGTCCAGATACTCATTCATCGTATCTTCGACATCGAGTATGACTTGTTTCTGATTTCTCTCTTCTGCTCTCTTAGCACGGTAGGTGATATATGCTTTAGCTACTGATTCAAATCACTCATGCATCAAGACATGCTCTACAACATCTTGGATCATCTCGATATCAGGGATATTATTCCCTATTCTCTTCTCTACTTCTTTGACGACCTTGTCTGTCAATTTGGCCGCACCCGTCACATCCTTCTCTCCACTAGCTTCCATAGCTTTCTTGATAGCACCTTCGATTTTCTCTTTCTCAAAAGAGATGATAACACCATTCCTTTTCCTGATTTTGTAGATAGCCATTGTTGAATGAAAAATTAATAATTAAAAATTAAGAATTTTGGATGGAATTGTTGATCTTTTACACTTCGAAATCTTTTAATATTTTAATCTATTCGATATTTACATTTCTCTATTATAATACAACATATTGTGTCTGTACTCCTGTGGTAGACACTATATATAGTATTAGGATATCATTTCAACAGAAAAATCATTAAAAAAATTGGGGGTGAAATTGTCTTATGATTGGTGTTATTGGTCATTCGTCATTAGTTATTGGTCATTCGTCATTAGTTATTGGTTATTGGGAGAGTAAAATAAGCCAAGCCTAATATACCAATATACTGATACACCAATATACACAAAAATGCAATTCATTCCTGAATCACATCTTTCGTGAAAACAAACTCATCTGTGAAAAAATCAGACTATATGTTCTTAAATTTATACAACTCCAATCCATTGATCATACCGGTCTTTTCATCACTGAGTGATTCGTTAGCTTGCATGATGATGATCTTATCGTCTAGTGAAATATTGCCTTTGAAAATGATTCTGATCATCTCTTTCCCGACTCTTTTGAGATTTTCATAACTAAAAGAAAGTGAAATCTTGTAGCCTCTGACACCTCGGAGCATATTGAGATATCTGTAGGTCTCATCATTTTTGGTGAAGGCGATGACGGGGACTTTGGGAGCTAATGAAGAAAGCCTCGCTGCGGAATATCAGTTCTCCGTATAGGAAACTATCGCTCTCGGATTGACCTCCTTCGTCGCTCTATAAGCGTTGTAGATGATATAATCTCTGACCATAAATTCGTTGTTCTCATAGAAACGAGGTAATTCTTTTTCATGGAGCTTGAGCTCAAATTTATCTAGGATCTCTGAAAGCTCAGTGATCAATGCTAATGGATCGTCTTCTCTCAGCATCGTGTCGATCATGCACGCATCAGCACCCAATGCGCAGAATTTCTTTGCCTGAGTTTCGTTGATGAGTACGTAATTTTTTCCATCAAATTTTCCGACAAAGGTAACGACCACGGGCTTCCCTATTTTTTTACATTCTTGGATCAGGAGTTCATCGGTCCATTTGGTCTCTTTGAGCAACTTATCTATCTTATCGAAAACTAAAATTACCCCATCTGCAGATTCCAAAATTTCTTTGAAATGCGTAAGCCCTTCTTTGTTTTCTATCTTTGCAAAAATCTTTAACTTGTCGGCATGTTTAGTCGCCAAGAATTGTTTGAGTTCGAAAATATCTGCCTTAGACTTCGTTAGTGATGCTGCGATGATATGGATCCCGTATTCTAGTCCTCGCAAGATATCTTTCTTTTCTCTCTCTCCCAAGAAAGGGATAGCATATTCGTAATTACTAAATATCGCCCTATCAAACTGGACAATCCGACCGCCTTGAATAACTTCAGCTATAATACTTTCTGGTTTACTACTTTTGATCTTGATGACGACTCCGCTCTGCTGAAATTTGATCTGCTGACCTATTTTCAATTCATGCAGAAATGGTGCATCCAAGAAAATTTTCTTATCGTGCTCCTGAGCATATTCAGAATAATCAATCTCGATATTCTGTTTATCTCTGACTTTGATATCCAAAACATTCTTGACTCTGATATCAGCGCCTCTGGTCTCAAGCATGATCGTCTTGCTGTTGTCCAACTTCATGATCGTATCGATATACTTTTTGTTGTTGTCATCAAATCCTCCAGACAAGGAAATTCTAAACACGTCCACCATATTGATGACTTTGGAGAGGACGGTTTCTTTGGCCAGCGTCGGTCAGACTCAAGCAATGATCTTGGAAAAGCGGAAGTTGTTCATCAGAGTAATTATATTTAAGAATAAAAGAAGCTTAGAAAATGGATGATTACATATCGTTTTTTATTTTCTATTGATGATGATTTCTGATATCTCAATATTTTTTGGTAAGGCATAGATATCAAAGACTATCTTAGCAATCTCTTTAGGATCCATTGGAGATATGGTTTCTTTTTTTCCTGTAATTTTTTCCAACTGACTTTTTCTACCGTTTGGTCACGACATAGATTGTGTGTCGAGTTGTCATGGATATACACCAGTTATTCTGGACTTAGTTCATTTTAATTCGGCTTGTAGATTTTCTACCAGTCATCTCATTCACCATTTGGAGCCACCATACGTAGTCATATGTTGGACTCACTTTACTCCAATACTGGCGACAATTACTATCACGTCTGATTCATTTTTCTTGATGAGATCGAATAATCAAGTGGTCAATGTTAATGGGCCAATAGCATTTAATTTAAAGGTGGTCTCGGCTTCTGCATACTCCACTTCTTGTATCAGCTGGACTTTCCCATCCCCTGCACAATGAAGCAAGCAAGAGAAATCCGAATATTTCTCATGTATCTCTTGCACACAATGTTGGATACTTTCTCCCGATGTAAGATCCAGACTAATATGCGGGATATCTAGAGCTGGCTTATGCCTACCCAAAGCAATAACTTCATACCCTTTCTCTGTGAAGAGTTTTGCAAGTTCAAGACCTAGTCCACTGCTTGCTCAGGTAAGTAAAATTCTTTTCATGAATGATGATGTAATAAGTAAAAATATTCGTTATTGTGTGCCTCCTTTACGGAAAGTGGAGTCATACGGAATCCCGGGAACCGGGAGAGGTGGCTGTCCCGCCTTGCGGGATAAACTACACAGACGGAGGATTTTCTTTAACAAAATCTCCCACCACTTCGTGGTCCCCCCTCTTTCAAACAAAGAGGGAACATCATTGGCTACAATTTCTCCACATCGACCAAAAGATATCATTTTTTCTGAATGCTTTTCACGAATTGTTTATCCTTGATGCTAAGAATTTTTTGTCCGTCTGTTTTGCTACGAAGCATGGCTTCTCCAGACAATACGACGATCTCTTTATTTTCAAATCACTCGGGGAAGATAATTTCTACGTTGGAATTTTTACCTCAAGTGTTCATTTTGGTTTGCACGTCTAAGAGTGGAAGATCGGCGAATGATTTGATATTGATTCTGAGTCCGACTGTCTTTTCCAGATCGTTGATCGCTGTTCATCCCTTGCCGATGATGCGTCATTTGTATTCTTCTGGGATATAGAGATCGACACTGGAACCCTTGACGCGAAGAAGGAAATCGCATGGCAATAATTTCTGCAATTTCTGGTTGATCATCTGCTTTGCATATTCTGATACCATATTTTTTCACTTGCTTTCGACTTTAGTTCATTCTCAGGCAAGAGGCATGACAACAATTTGTTCACCGAAGGTATAAATCTCATACTCTATTTTCTGCGTCAAGAAACTGGTGACGACAATCACAGGTCTAGCGAGATCTTCAGACTCCATACCTTCGGGCACTTTGACCGTCAAGGCAAGCTGATAAATTTCTCCGACCGTTCATTTATCTATGTAAATTACCGTATCAATTACTTGTGGAATGACGCCCATTTCAATGGTTCACAAAAATCTTTGAATAGAATCTACCGGCCTCGTAGCATGGATCACACCGACTAAACCTATTCCCGTCAATCTCAGATCCTTATACAATTCAAAGTCAGATTTATTTCTTACTTCATCATACACGGTGTAATCAGGCCTGGACAGAAGCAGGATATCTCTCACTTCATCATGTGTCCCGTAGGTGAAACTATATTGCACGATGTCGTCGGAGACGAGGAGATCACGTGGTGATTCGAGCGTCTTGATGATATTATGATCTTGATGATAGACATCGATCAGCGCCTGCGCGAAGGTGGTTTTTCCGCTACCGGGAGCTCAAGAAATGAGAATACCTTTGGCTTTGTATCTGAGGAGGTCGAAGGTTTCTTTGCTGAGTTTGTAGTCCTCAATACTCAAGGTCTTGATCGGTTTCACGATAGTCATTTCCATCCCATCAGATAATGGTGGATAGACGATGACAATTCTATAAGGTCCGAGCTGAAGAATCTTAGAAAGTTTTCTATCGATCTCAAGAAATCCATCGTCTCTCGACTCGATCTCCTGATAAATTTGATCGACCATTTTTTTAAATTCTTCCTTGTTCATCACTGCCGTATCTACGACCGGTTTCCAGCTTCCTGGTTCTCCTTTTTTCCTAATGATCGGAGAATTTTCTTTGATATGCAGCGACATGGTCGTCTCATCAAAGTACTTATCAAGGAATGAATTTCAGATGATTGTTTGCATGATACCCTAGATGTAAATAATAAAAGTGCTATTTAACGATCATGATCTTGTCAACAAATGTTTCACATTGTCCAATATCTCTAGCTGGAATATTGTAGGCATTTTTAACAATTTTAAACGTAAATAATGTGTCCTTATCAGCGTTATCGATTACTGTCTTTTCGTCTTCTGGAGAGAACAAAGAAATGTATCTTGTATATTTCTCATCGAAGCTAGTCGTAGATAATTTTCATTCTTGCAAACATCATAAGGGTAATTTATTGGAGACATTACAAATAGCATCCTGACAGAAACTTGTATTAAAAAATAATTTGCTGTCGAAATATCAATTTGCCACAGTAATGAGTAGACGTTCTTCTGTAGGACATGTAGTAGTCCCCCATTCATTTGTATGAGCATTACAATATTGTAGTCACGACTCGTTTCACATAACAAAATCATTTTTAAGATCCTTCTGTGATGTTATTTTTCCTACGTATTGCACAACTCAAGAATAAGGAGAATCCAAATTACTAAACTCTGTAAATGCAAAACCTCATGTAAGTCCACCCCCAGTATTTATCTCGTTTATTCCAGTAATTATTTCCGTCCCTGTACTTGGGCATTCTCCTCTAAAATATGCCCACTCTTCACACATTCCCGTTCAGAAATCACAATATCATATCTCTCATGAACTTTCTCCATTGGTTCTGATTACGCTTTTTCATCCATGCTCTTCACAATAGACTGAAGCTGGATTTGCGAGCGTTGTTGTACTTGGTTGAGAGCCTCCTAATCGCGTAGTGTTTTTCTTGATCAGTCCAAATGCGACGAGAAGAAGAATAATGATGACGGCAGTCCGGATGAATTTTTTCATGGGGGGAGGGAGAAAGATGGTAAAAGGAGGAAACATATCTTGAATGATGCTTATTTATATCGATCCCAAGTATTTATGCCTGATACTGTCCCACTACTGGATATAATTACATCAATTGGGTCATGTGACGGGCAACTAGCCAATAGTCAGCATTCTACAAATTTTGAATAATATGCCTTGTAATCTTTTTGTTCAGGTACTTTTGCAAAAACATTATATGTTCAAAAGGGAACCTTCAATACATATCATAAACCATATGTATATTTTTTATTCTGGATTTCTTTGTCGGTGCAAATAATTTGCTTTGTAGAAACATTTTCTGCACATACCTGCATATTACTTGGTATTCATTCTGACGGGTAACCAAGAGATCATTCAATGAATCAATATTCTGTATTTGACGCTATCGTTCAAGTTGCTTCGCCTCAACTCGCTTCACTTCCTGTCGCATATTGTGTACATTTCGGCTGAGCTGGAGTTTCGCAGTACATTAAAGTGCATGCGTCCGGTTTACCATCTTTGACTGTGCAATTGTTACATCCATCGAAGTAAGCTACACAATTAGTCAGGTCGATACCTGTGGTTGAAGTTCATGTCTGGATATTCGCGAGATTTCTTTTTGCATCCAAATTGTTGAGAATCTGCTGTGAAACACGACCTACTATGACAAGAAGGACGAGGATGCCAAGAATTCGAAGAATTATTTTGAGAGGTTTTGACATGAGAGGGGGATAAAAGATTAAAGATGAAAGACAAAAAAAACTCCACAACTATAAACTATAAACTCTACACTATACACTCTTTCCTATCCTGCCAATGTCAGCCATCGTCGATTGAGATCTATTTGCATAATATTTCATGATGCATCAAATCAGAATCCTGCACCTTGAGATAAATATTTCGAGTCATCCTTGAGATTGTTCCCCACACAATAAAATTTATTTG
>CAIXFE010000006.1 GCA_903918675.1 uncultured bacterium | reverse complement strand
TGTAACAGAAGATGTCGGAAGATTATTATCTGATGATGTCGGAAGATTGGTGACAGATGATGGAGTTGTGGTTGTGCTAAGTTTACTCAGTTCGGTCAGGATCTTTCTGATGGTCATAAACGTGGCTGTCCCAGCAGACCGGTCTATGGAATAATGTGCACCGTTGGCGTATGCTTCCGCGACGTCCTTCAGATACTGTTCTTTAGCAAAAAACTGGACCTTCCCTACGGCTTTGATGGCTTCGAGATTAAACGTGTCTATCGTACAGTCTTTACACGTTTCGACGAGTCCTGCCAGTGATGTAGCACTTACTCCGAGGGTAGTGGCTATCTCTTTGAGTTTATCTTCAGGTATTTTGCCGATCTCCGTCAAACTCGAAACGAGGGTATCTTGTATGCTCGTCCCTGCTTGAGGCAAGAGAGTATTGATCGTGGTCAGCTCTTTCTGCACTGCCGGCTGTTGATTCTCTACTGCCAGATTGTCTTTTCTGGCCTGGATAAGGATCTCTTCTGCTTTCTTATTCTCTTTGGCAGCGGCTAATTTGACATCAAATAGTGCCATCTCAGACTCATGTTGCGCCCGGAGTTCATCATAAGATTTGGCTCCGAATGCTTCGACATTCTGTCCCGTTTTGTAAATTTCCGTGCTAGAAATTTTCTTATCAGACAAAATATTCGTATCAGCTTTGGTCGCCTCGTCTACTTTGAGGATCTCATAATTGCTTGCTTCCATCCTGACTTTGTTCAATGACTAAAATTATTGGGTTATTTTTTTCTTTTCGATGACGATCTTATATCCTGTGGTCGCATCTGGTTTCAATTCTAATTTGTAGTCTATTTTATTGAAGTTTACCTTGCTTGGAGTGAGTGTCTCTTTATTAGGATCGAAGGTCAATGCGGCTTCTTCATATCATCCACCGGCTAATTTGACGTTTGTCCTGATAGTAAAGTGGAGCTTCTGAGTAGGATCATTGAGATATGTCTCTATATCTGTAGTGGTCGGCTTCACCAAATACCGTCCTTCAACCGTATCTCCTTCCATGTTGCCTTTGCTGGTATCTTGTTCAAAGTTGGTATGGTAGACTGATTTCACGAGGGTAGTAAGTCTTTCTTCCATGGTTGTGATCGCTTTTTCTCGTCAAGTATCAGGAACCAGCGTTACTTCATTTTTTCCTTTCCTCTGATCTATCTCAGCATGCATCAGTGCATAATAATATTTCCCATCTGTCCCTTTATATTTTACTCTGACAAGATCGTCGGTCTTTTTGGTCTCATCTTCTAGGATATTGTTGAATGCTGTCTTGTATGCTTTCTCTGATACCCCAAGATTGCCTTGGTCTTTGGTAAGGAAAAAATCTTTATAAGAACCGAAATCATCCTGGTCTGGGTCCACGATATCAAAACTTTGTACTCCTGTCACTTTATCTGTACCTGATATTTGTCCTGCGTTTACCTTGATATCCAGTGATGTATAGCCACTCTTAGCGGAAAATTGATATGAGTCTGTAAGTGATGTAGAGTCGTATGCCCGGAAAGAGCAATCGCGTTCGGTGGCTAGATCTCCCGTATATTTGGTATAGTCTTTCTCTATCTCGAATGCATCTATCTCTGGAGTGCGTTCTTCATTTTTATCTTTCTTTCCTTCTATCTTGAATTGCTGAGTGGTTTTGGTCCCTGTGGTCACATCGTCTACGCTGACTACATAATAATCTTTGGTGGACTTGATGATGATCTTTTGCTGTGTCAATGCATCACCATTGGCGTCGCAAAGTGCTATCTTGTTGTTTATGACTTTACAGTAAATGTATTGAGCAGGGTAATTGATCCCCTTAGCAGTAGTTTCTTTGTTTACCAATTTGTAGGCATAGACTCCCTCAAATGATGGTCCGACAACGACATTAGGTGTCTTATCTGCTTCATATGCGAAATTGAAAAGCTTCTGATTTTCTTTGGTGAT
>CAIXFE010000005.1 GCA_903918675.1 uncultured bacterium | reverse complement strand
ATGGAATTGGACTTCCTGCAGAAACACTGATTGCCATTGCCTGAATTACATTGGCTTGAGAGAATAAAACTTTGATTTAAATTTAAATAAAAAAGGTTGTCGAAGGGTAGTTAAACAGTAGATAAACAGTAGTTGAACAGTAGCTTAAATTTGCAGTCTTCCAAATCATTTAATCTTTGAATTCATTCCATGCAAGACATCAAGAAACGAGAACTCAAAATCCAAGCCAAGCGTAAATCCACTCCCTGGAGAGATTTTGTAAAAGAGATTGGAAGCCGAGTGAGTTTTGCTTTTTATCCCTATCGTGGAGAGGTATCTAGATATCCTATGATTGGCAGGATAAGTTCCCTCGTGTCCAATGATGAATATATGTACCAATATGAAGATATTATCAAAAAATCTGGGCAAACTATTACAGGCCAACCAGTAATTGATCAATTCTCTTCTTTATTTGCTAAATTTACTTTCCCTGTCACGTATCAGTTTTTCTGATGTGAAAATACGAAATACGGCGACGTTATCCACGATTCCAAAAATGTATATCTGAGCTTTTTCGTCACGACAGAGTCGGAGAATGTCTTATATTCACTCTCTGTGAAGCAGAAATCGGCAGATATTCTCAACAGTGTATTAGTAGTCCAGAACTCTCAGAATGTGTATAGTTCTTCCGCGGTCACTAATTCTTATAAAATATTCTTCTCCAAGAATATCTCCAATTGTTCTGATTGCCGATTTAGCGCTAATCTGACTTGATGTAAAGAATGTCTTCTCTGTAATAATCTAGAGAATAAACAGTATTGTATCAATAATCAACACTACACACAAGCGGAATATCTAGCTATGAAAAAAGAACTCTTGGATGCGAAAGAGAAATATAATCAATATTATCAACAGATGCTTTTACTTCCCTTTGAAAATTATAATTCCGAAAATAGTATATGATCATGTATCATTCAATCTGGAAATATCAAAAACGGGCACTATCTCCTTAATGTGAAAGATAGTAAAAATATTTGTTTGATTGCATCAGATAAGGGAGCTAAAAATATCTATGATTCCATATTATGATGATCGGGGGAGGTCTACGACTTGTATGGTAGTATAGGATGTGGCATGTGTAACAATCTCTATTGTTGTGTCCAATGTGGGACATGTAGTAAAATGTATTACAGTATGTTCTGTGAAAATTCGTCCTATTGTATTTGATGTATCGGTCTCAAAAATAAACAATTCTTTATTTTCAACAAAGAATATTCCAAAGAAGAATGGTTTGAACTAGCAAATGAGCTCTTTAAACAGATGGATGCAGACTGAAGTTTGTGAACGTTTTTCCCCGCTAGCATGAATCCCTTCTATTTCAACGATACGATTGCTTACGTAGTAGATGATTCGTTCACTAAAGACGAGGTAACACAGGATGGATATTTACGAAGAGATGATGAAATAAGAACAGATATCGGAGGGGATTCGGAGATTATAAAAGTTGGAGATTTGGAGAAATATCAGTGCTTTGATGGAGAATGAAATCGGAGAATCGATCCAGAAATCCTAAAGAAGGTGATTCGTGATGAAAAATGAAATTATTATCGTATAGTGAAAATGGAATATGATTTTCTTGTAAAATATGCTTTACCATTGCCGGAATTGCATTGGCTGGAAAGAATTAAATTAGGTTTTAAGTTTAAATAGGAAGAATCGTTATTGGTTATTCGTTATTGGTTATTGGTCCGGAATCAGTTAGTAAGAGTGCCATTTTTCAATGTCCCAACCCTCAACTCTCAACAGGACGAAGTCCTTCAATTCTCAACCTTATTTCTTTGCATTCATCCATACATTCTGAAACATGAAACGCATGATATTTGAAATAGAATCATCTTCTACAATGGTCGTAGTGATAAACCCTTGCTCATAACAGTGATACGCAATTTTCTTCCCTCGAACGGTCATCCCGCCCACAAGGATATCCTGCGTGGGTAAGGTTCAGATATCTAGTTTCTGTTTGTACGTCCCCTGCGTGTAGCAGAAGTGCTCAAACCCACTAGGGAAAATCATTTTGATATTGAGATGATATTTATTTCTGATAGCCAGAGATTTTTCCAAGAAATCATTATCGATGAGATCGTTGAAGTGCTGAGAATCGCTAATGACGTTCATATCTTCTTTATCCTGAATAACTTCATTCAGCATAATGTCGATTCACTCTTTCCCTTTATAAAATCTGACCTTAGGGAAGTTTCTGCTTCGAGACTGGATACTTTTGAGGATTGGCTCGTTTTTCTGGATGTCTTCCTGCAGGGATTTGATCTCGTATTTCTTTTTCTCCAGAAGTCTCTCTAGGGAATCCACGGTGTTGGGGTAGATTAATCTTTTCTTTTTATTATAAGTTTTGAGCAACAATCATTTCTCCAAAAGTCTCTCGATGACCGCATGAGCAGTGATCCTTTTGAGCTGAGTATACTTCGCCAATTGGATAACGGTCGATGGTCAGGTCTTGAGTGAACAGATAAAGATCTGACATTCATTATCAGTCAATCAGAGTCTTTTGAGGAGAAGAATAATTTGATCTTCGTAGATTTTCGCCATAGGGAGAGAAAAATGGGTAAATTTGGTAACGTAAAATGTTATAACGATTTCGACACGGAAACAATGAATATTTGCGCTTATATAGTACTGATTTCTATTTTAAAGTCAAATAATGTTAAAGTGACTATAAATTGACTTTGTGGAGCATTTGTATATAAATAGTTTGATGCAAGATACATGATGCATGACACAAGATAGAAGAAAAAAATACCATCACTGCTTGTCCCGTACGAAGCTACGGGGTTAACTGTTAGTTTTTAACTGTTCACTGATTCAAATGCCCGACATCAAACAACGAGAACTTAAGATGCAAGAGAAGATTAAAAAAGATGGGTATCGTGACTTCATCAAGAAGGTGGGAGCACGAAGAACTTTAGTGCTGTATAAATGGTCAGATGGAATCATATCAAGATACCCTCCACAAGAAAGAATTTCTCATATCTGTTCGATGGAAGAATTTCAGAAGAATAGGGATGATCTTACCAAGGAAGGATTGTTATATGATTTTAATGCCCCTTTTTTCGAGAATTTCAATACTCTTTTGAAAACTATCGATCTGCCAAATCTCGTGCAGTCAGGAATGAATGAAAATTGTGCCTATGTAGATAATACTAATGGAACAAAGAATGGTTATCTGAGCTATATTGTCGTAGTTGACTGTGAGAATGCTATCTATAGTTGTAGCGTAAAAGATAATAGTAAAAATGTTTTTAATAGCGTCATGGTATGGGATAATAATGAAAATATTTATATGGGCTGTGGGATATTAAAATCATTCAATGTATTTTATTCCAGGTATATTACCGATTCATCAAATATTCGGCTCTGTACTAATATGATCGGATGTCACGATTGTATCTTCTGTAACTGATTGGAAAATAAATCCTATTGTATAGAGAACCAACAATATACTAAAGCTATATATTTGCAAAAAAAAGAAGACATTTTAAAAAATAAAAATTTATTTGAGCAGGTATATAAAAGTAAAATTCCTACTCCACAAAATTATGCAAGTACGAATGTGTCCAACGGAGTTTTTGTCATCAAATCACAAGATATAGAGCGTGGTAGTTATGTCTATCAGACGAAAGGAGGTAGAAATATTATCATGGCAGGAGGTAAGGAATGAGATGAAGAAGTCTATAATTGTCTCAGTATCTGATCTCCAAGTGCTCATGATTTCTACAACTGCATTGATACAGGGACCTATTCCCATACTTGTTACAATACCGCTATGATCGTAACGAGCTCAAATATTTACTACAGTTATTTCATGGAATCCTGCTCTTTCTGCTTGGGGTGTATAGGATTGAAGAATAAGACCTTCTGTATTTTCAATAAAGAGTACTCCAAGGAAGAACGATTTGATCTTGCAAATAAGATATTCGCTTCCATGGAGAAAGACGGAACATTGGGGGATTTCTTTCCTGGAGGAATGACGCCCTTCTATTTCAATGATACTATAGCCTATGCTCTTGATGATTCTTTTACGAGAGAAGAAGTGGCTAAAGATGGGTATCTGCGAAGAGATGCGGCGATAGCTACGGATATCCCAGCAGGATCCGATGTGATCAAGGTGAAAGATCTGAAGAATTATCAATGATTCGATGCTGAGGGGAAGTGGATGATCAGTCCCGATATTCTCAAGAAAGTTATTGAAGATCCACAGTGAAATCACTATAGGATAGTGAAAATGGAATATGATTTCTTAGTGAAATATTGTTTGCCATTGCCAGAATTACATCGATTAGAGAGAATTAAATTAGGGTTTAAATTCAAATAATCGCTGTCATCCTTATTGTTTGTCATTCTGAACGGAGTGAAGAATATAATTGGTTTACTTATATCCTTCGGCCTTGCTCAGGATGACATATAATCACAGAATGACACAAGTAGAATACTCAACACTTAGAACTCAACATTTAACATTAACTTCAATCCCATGCCCGATATCAAACAACGAGAACTCAAAATGCAAGAGAAGAGGAAAAATACTCCCTTCCGTGAGTTCATCAAAACCATAGCTTCTCGGCGTGCTTTGGGATTTTATAAAAATAGTTGAATGACGACCATCTTCCCAGATACAGGAAGAGTCTGAGGAGTGGTTTCACATAAGCAGTTTGAAGAAGGGAGAGATGCATTGACGGCGAGTGGATTGGAGTATGACGCATCTAAATCTTTTTTCGAAAATATTAAGGTCTTGATGCAGGGGGTTCATTTCCCAGCGACGATTCTTTTCGGTGAATGTGAAAATGCAAACTTTACAGATCAGACCTTGAGTATCAGAAATTGATATCTCAGCTATGTCGTGATCCGCGATTGTGAAAATATTTTATACTCCCTCAGTATCAAGGAGCATTCCATAAATGTGCTCAATTCATTTATGGTCTGGGATAATTGTGAAAATATTTATTTCTCCAAGTGAATTATCAAATCGTATAATATTTTCTATTCCAAGCACATCCTCAATTCATCCAATATCCGATTTTCAGACAATCTCACAGGATGCTCAGAATGCATCTTCTGTAACAATCTTGATAACCAATCCTATTGCATAGAAAACAAGGTATACGCCAAAGAAGACTACCTGCAAAAAAAGCAAGAACTGCTCAGACAAAAAGATCAGTTTCTCTGACGATACCTCAAACTTTCCAATCTATGAAATAATATTGCGAGCCACGATGTCACCGGGACCTACAATATCAACTGCGCCAATATCCAAGATGGCTACTACAATGCTCAAATCAACGAGGGGAGAAACGTCATTCTTGTCTGAGGAAAAGAACCAGCAGAGCGTGTCTATGATTGTTTCACAAATACTCCCGCAGAGACCGATGTCTATGGTTCATTCTCTGTAGGATACTGTCAAAATGTGTATAACTCACATCGAGTTTCTCCCGGATCAAATATTTATTATTGTCTGTTTCTAGAGAACTGTTCGTATTGTCTAGGGTGTATCGGATTGAAAAATAGGGAGTTTTGCATATTAAATAAGGAGTATCCCAAGGAAGAGCGATTTGCCTTGGCGAACAAGATCTTCGAAAAAATGGAAACCGATGGAATTTTATGAGATGCTTTTCCTGCCGAGCTTAATCCCTTCTATTTCAATGATACAGCGGCCTATTTGATCGATGATTCATTTACGAAGGAAGAGGTCATGAAAGAATGATTCCTCTGGAGAGATGATGCTATCACGACCGATATTCCTGAAGGCTCGGAAGTTTTAAGTGTCAAAGACCTCAGTAAATTCCAAATGTTTGCCCCCAGTGGTGCTCGAGAAATCAATCCTGAGATATTGAAAAAAGTGATCAAGGATGAGAAAGGAAATTGTTACAGAATAGTGAAGATGGAATATGATTTCCTGATGAAACATTGATTGCCATTGCCTGAATTGCATTGGTTGGATAGAATTAAGTTAGGGTTTAAGTTCAAATAATGGCTGTCATCCTGAACGATTAGTGAAGGATATAAGTAAACAAATTATATTCTTCGCCTTCGCTCAGAATGACACAATCTTCAAAATCTTTTAATCTTTTAATCCCTTCCATGCCAACACTTCAACCCCGACAAGACAAGATCAAGGCAATAAAAAAAGCCCATGAGTACAAGACATTTCTGCAGGAAGTGGTAAGCCGATTCCCACTAATGATTTATAAAAATCAGAATCTTCTTTCTATCTATCCTGAGACAGAAAGGGCATGCCCAGTGGTAACCACGAGGGAATTTGAAGAAAATAGGTCATCATATACGGACCACGGATTGGATTATGATTTCTGAATTAATTTTTTTGATAATTTCAAAAAACTATATGATACGACGCCTTTGTCAGCATTGCTCAATCGGAGTGGCACCGAAAATTGCGACTTTGCTTTCTGAGCCTATATGTCCAAAAATTGCTATCTATCGTTTTCTATCATTACTGATTGTGAAAACGTTCTTTATGGGTTCACGGTAAAGGAACATTGTTCTGACGTGCTCAATTCTTCTCAGGTGCGGAATTATTGTCAAAATGTGTATATGTGTCTGTGAATCATAAATTCTACAAATGTCTTTTATTCTAGATTTATCCAGAACTCATCTGATATCCGATTTTGCAGTAATATGGTGGGATGCCATCACTGCATCATGTGTGACGATATGGAGAATGAATCTTACTGCATCAAAAATAAGAAATACGAAAAAGATGAATATCTCAAAAAAGCGAAGGAGGTCCTTGATCAAAAAAAGATGTACGCCGATTTTTATGCTCAGGTAAAATATGAAGGGAAGAATTATGGAAGTACAGACGTGACAGGGAGCTTCCTGCTTAAATCTCAAGATGTAGAAAATGGGTATTATAGCTTGGAAATGAAAGATGCAAAAAATCTCCTGGTCGTAGGGTGATCCAAGCTCAACGAACATATGTATGATGTCTTCGAGGCAGGAGCACATGGGAATTCAGATTTCTATGGAACATTGGATGCAGGAGTGAAGTCAGATAATCTCTACAACTGCGATGGTATCGCGACATGTAGCAATGCGTATTACTGCAGATTCCTAGAAAACTGCAATTATTGTATTGGCTGTATCGGGCTTAAAAATAAAGAATTTTGTATCCTCAACAAAGAATATCCCAAGGAAGAACGATTTGCATTGGCAGATAAAATCTTCGCTCAGATGGAGCAAGATGGCAACTTAGGCCAATTCTTCCCTGCATCGCTCAACCCTTTTTACTTCAATGATACCGTAGCGTATCTCGTAGGAGACTTCAGTAAAGAAGAAGTAATAAAAGCTGGCTTTCTTCGACGTGAGGATGAGATCAAAGCGGATATCCCAGCTTGAGCGGATGTCCTTACTACCAAAGACTTGGCCGGATATCAAGGATTTGACGAAAAGTGAGAACGAACTATCAATCCAGAAATATTGAAAAAAGTAGTCAAGGATTCTAAAGGGAATTGTTATAGAATTGTGAAAATGGAATATGACTTTTTAGTGAAACATGGATTACCATTGCCGGAATTGCATTGGCTAGATAGAATTAAGTTGTGATTTAAATTAAAATAGAAGGAATCGTAATTAGTCCTAACGGACCTGCCTACCGGCAGGCAGGCGTAATTAGTAATTTGTTCGCGTGAGCTCACGTAATTACAATTAATTACAGCGAAGCGCCATTACAGCCCTATAGGGCGAAATTCCAACTCAAATTCAAGACAATCCTTTATCCCGCAACACGTTCATGCAAGACATCCATATCCGAGAAGCCAAGATGAAAGAAAGAGCGAAATCGTTCACGTTTCGTCAATTCGTCCAAAGGCTTTGCTCTCGGGAGCCAATGAATTTTTATAGATATCCGGAAGGGATTAGCATCTATCCTGATACTCCCAGACGCTGAATAATTAAACCACCCAAAGTATATGAACAAGAAAGGGATGGGCTGACCGACTATGGGAGAGATTATGATTTCAGCAAAAGCTTTCGGGAAAATTTCGGGAACTTTTTTCATGAGATTCCCAAAATTGCGATCAGAGCATTTCCTCCCTATGAAAATTCCGATTATGCAGAATGAGCGTTTCGATGACTGAAAAACGGCTATCTCTGCGTCGGAGCAGGCCTTAATTGTGAGAATATTATGTATTCTCTCGAGACCAAAGAGAGTTGTAGAAATGTGCTCAATAGCATCATGGTCCGAAACAATTGTCAGAATATTTATCGATCTACTGCGGTGTTCAATTCGTACAACATTTTTTACTCCAGGTTAGTAAATAATTCCAGTGATGTCTGGTTTAGTTCAAATATGGTCGGATGCCATGATTGTCTTTTGTGTACGAATCTCCTCAATCAGTCCTATTGCATCCAAAATCAAGCATATCCCAAAGAAGAATATCTCGTCAAGAAAGAGGAATTCTTGGCGCAGAAAGAGCAATTCATGCAACGATATGATGAGACCAAGACCAATGAGTTTATTATCAGTAAAAACGTGACGGGACATTTTTTCATTGAATCACAAAATGTACAAGATGGTCTCTATGCATACAGAATGAGAGACAGCCAAAATATTTTTTTGTCTGGCAGTATCAACGGGAATAGTGAGGTAGTGAACGGCGTTACGCTCGGTGCCCCACGTTTGGATAAGGCCTATAATGTAGTGAATTCTGGAGAATGAAGCAATCTTTATAGCTCAGATTATATGGGGACTTGTACTAACTGTTATTATTCTTACTTCTTAGAAAATTGCTCTTATTGTCTATGATGTGTGGGATTGAAGAACAAACAGTTCTGCATACTAAATAAAGAATACTCCAAAGAAGAGCGACATGAGTTAGCAGATAAAATTTTCGCTCAGATGGACCAGGAATGAGTCCTTGGCGATTTCTTCCCTGGTTCTATGAATCCTTATTATTTTAACGATACGGCAGCATATCTTATTGATGATTCATTCACCAAAGAAGAGGTGACGAAGGAATGATACCTTTGGCGTGATGAGGCCATGGCTACAGATATCCCTGCTTGAGCAGAAGTGGTAAGGATCAAAGAGCTCAGCAACTTTCAAAGAATCGGATTCAATGGAAACCGAGAGATCGATCCCAATATCCTCAAGAAAGTCATTAAGGATGAGAAGGGCAACTGTTATAGAATTGTGAAGATGGAATATGATTTTCTCGTGAAATATGGACTACCATTGCCAGAATTGCATCGATTGGAGAGAATAAAATTAGGATTCAAATTTAAGTAAAAAACAGTATAAAGACTCAAGCATAGACCATTGCTTTAGTTTTTTTGTAGTATCGATAATGCAAGATCTCCAGGTCCGAAAAGAGAAAATACAGGCCAGACGTAGACAAACTCCTTTCCGTGAATACCTTCAGGAAATTGCGAGTCGGATGCCTTTGTGATTCAATAAAAATCAATGATTCGTTTCTAGATATCCTGCATCAGACAGATCACCCAAGTTATTATCTCCTAAAGATTTCAATGCCGTCAGAGACTCTTTGACGGAGTATAGTATTGAGCCGGCGACCAGTCAATCTTTTTTCGAAAATTTCTCAACATTGCGAAAGAAAGTCCCTTTGGGACAACTGTTGGACCAGTGAGGTAATGAGTCCTGTGAGTATGCAGATACCTCTTTAGCATCCAAAAATGCCTATCTAAGTTCTGTGATTATCGAGAATTGTGAAAATGTGCTGTATTCTTTCTGTATCGTCACCAACTGTGTGAATATCATTTCATCCAATTTGGTCACTGACAACTCCAGCAACATTTTCCAGTCTTCATGCGTAAATAACTCTATGAATATTTTTTACTCCAGATATATCATCAATTCTTCTGATCTGCGATTTTGTTCTAATTGTGTCTGATGCCACAATTGCATTGCTTGCGCGGACTTAGAAAATAGTTCTTATTATATAGAGAATACGCCCTATTCCAAAGAAGAATTTCTCAAGATCAAAGCGGAGAAATATAGCGATCCATTACTTTTCGAATGATATTATGCTCACGTCGATCTCAAAGGCAAAAATCTCAACTCTGTAAACTGCGAATGAAATTATGTCGCCTTCTCCAAGAACGTCATCAATGGGTATTCTATTGATCACCTTGAAAACTGACATAACGTGATGTATACCAGTGGTACCGGAACGGTCCATCATTTTTATGATTGCTTCGATACGTGATTGGACAGTAACAATCTCTATGCCGTAGAATGATGAGGCACTCACGGAGATAATTATTACTGTTCATCGGGGATAGAGCAGTGCTCGCATATTTTCTATTCTTATTATTTGGTGAGCTGTTCCTATTGCTTGGGCTGTATCGGCCTCAAAAATAAATCGTACTGTATCTTCAATAAGCAGTATGAGAAGGATGCGCGATATGCCAAAGCGGATGAGATTTTTACTCACATGGAGAAGGACTGAATTTTGTGATCGTTCTTTCCGTGATGGATGTGTCCCTTCTACTTCAACGATACGGCTGCGTATCTTATCGACGATTCGTTCACGAAGGAGGAAGCAACAAAAGCCGGATATCTCCGAAGAGATGGAGTGATAAGTACAGATATTTCTCCATCGGCAGAAGTTATTTCTACCAAGGACCTTGCATCGTACCAAAGATTTACTTTCGATGGCAAGCGAGAGATCAATCCAGAAATATTAAAAAAGGTCATCAAAGATGATAAAGGAAATTACTATAAAATTGTTCCGATGGAGTACGACTTCCTCAAGAAGTATAGTTTACCATTGCCAGAATTGCATTGGCTAGAGAGGATAAAGCTTTGATTTAAATTTAAGTAGTTTCTCTTGCAATTCCTAAGAAATTCCTTAGAATAGACTAAGGGTTTTATTTGGTAAATCTTAAGCTATGTATGCTACAGATGTCGTCTCTGTTACTGATCTCAGAGAGAAGATGAGCGATGTTATCAGAAAGGTAGGCAAAATCGCGCGTCCCTTGCCTGTGTTGGCCAACAATCAAGTGCAATTCTATCTCCTCAACAATCAGGAATACGAATTGTATCAGAAGCTTTTACATGTCCAAGAAATGAAACAAGAAGTCAAAAAGACCAAGAAATCTGGGAAATATTTCTCCAATGCAAAAGATGCGATGAGCGATTTATTGTCTTAGCTTGGATCATGTATCAGGTCGGGTTTACTTCTACATTCAAGAAACAATATAAGCGCTATCAATCACAGACCAAAATTCATAAAGAATTTCTCTTGGTGATGGATTTTCTTATCCATGAGAAACCATTGCCTCCCAAGTATAAAAATCATAAGCTCAGTGGCGATCTTAAAGCATATCAAGAACTTCATGTGTTGCCAGATACACTTGTGATCTACGAAAAAGACGATGAGCAGAAAAAAATAACTTTCGCTCAAATAGGATCACATAGCAATCTATTCAAATAGCCGGGACTCACAATGATAGAGGTTTTCTTGAACTTCAAAGGGATATGATTATCTTCGATTTGCTATCCTTAATGGATAACTTGTGATAAAAAAATCCGCAATTATAAATTATCAATTATCAATTATAAATTATAAACTCATTTTTATTCTTTGCCTCTGATTACAATGATAACTCGAAACGATATTGCCGATATGATCTTCCCAGACGTGAAAGAGACAATTGCCGATCTAGAAAAGAAATTCCCAGAGAGAACTAATCCTATAAGCTCTCGTTTCGCTCCTAGCCCTACGGGATTTCTGCATATCGGAGCGATATTCGCATCATTCACTGCATGGAAATTTTGTTCTCAGAATAATGGAATATTCGTCCTCAGGATAGAAGATACGGATCAGAAAAGAGAAGTGGCGGGATCTATCAATGAGATCATTGAGTTACTCAAAACTTTCAACATACCGATAACGGAAGGGCCGATCTGAGAAAACAATGCGAACGTAGGAGACTACTGACCGTACATTCAGTCTCAGAGAAAATACTTCTACCAAGTCTTTGCCAAACAACTGATCTCAGAGTGAAAGGCATATCCTTGTCGGATGACAGAAGAAGAAATAGACGAAGTCAGGAAACAGCAGGAGAAAACCAAGAAAACTCCAGGCATTTATGGCAACTATTCTAAACGAAGAAATATGAGTGCTGATGAGATACAAAAAAAACTTATGAGCTCAGATGAGGACGCAAAACAATTTGTCATCAGATTTCGCTCACCTGGAGACCTCACTAAAAGGGTAGTTTTCGAGGATATTCTGAGAGGAAAGATAGAGATGATGGATAATTATAACGATATTGTTTTATTGAAAACCGATGGCTTGCCAACCTACCATCTTGCACATATCGTGGATGATCATCTTATGAGGATGTCGCATATCATTAGGGCAGAGGAGCGGATGCCTTCAGTGCCGTTACATCTCCAGCTCTTCGCAGCATGCGGTCTTACTCCGCCTAAGTACTGTCATCTCGCACAGATATTGAAACTTGATGAGGGGAAAAAGAGAAAACTTTCTAAGAGAAAAGATCCTGAAGCGAACGTCGCATATTTTTTCGAGAATGGATATGCAGTGCAGTGAATTCTAGAATACTTGATCAACTTGATCGATTCCAAATTTGAAGATCGGCAAAAAGCCAATCCTGAGAAGACCTATCTCGACTTTGAAATTAAGCTGGAAGATATGAATAAAGCATGAGCATTGTTCGACTTAGTAAAATTGCAGAGCGTAAACAATGGATATTTATCAAGGATCTCAACGGATGAATTATATGAGCAGAGTCTGACCCGAGCTAAAAAGTATAGACCAGAACTGGCGAAACTTATGGAGTCGGATGTTGTTTACACGAAAGCCGCATTAAACATCGAACGTCACACTCCTAAAGATCCTAAAAGATTTTCGACGTATGCGGATATTGAAAATCAATTGCGTTTTTTCTATGATTCAGAGCGAGAGAAGATGAGTGGGAACGTGGAAGCGTTGAAGAGTGGGAATGTGATAGCCGATAAGGAACTCATGAAAAAATTTGTAGCCGAATATATTCAAGTGCTAGATCTAAGTATGCCAGTAGAGGACTGGTTTAATCAATTGAAAGAAATTGGGAAAAAGTACGGCTTCGCCGGGAATAATGCAGAATTTAAAGAATGAGGATATATTTGAAAGATCGGAGATCTCGCAATGTTTCTCAGGTTGCAACTCTGTTGCGCTACGCAGACTCCAGATCTCTTTTCAGTCATGCAGGTGATGGGGAAGGAGAGAGTAGTGAAGAGAATGAATGGAGTTAACAGTTAACAGATAACAGCGAAGGAGTGTTTTTTACATAGACAAAAAATGGCATTACCTCTCGAGATAACACAGTCATATCAATGATTTACACCTCATTTATTCATTTAGCGTGGACCATTGGTTGTATCTTTTGTACTACTTCTTGAAATCTTTTCAGCTCTCATTCATTTTTGACGGATATCTTCCACACAAGAGGGTGGTCGTTTTGATAGTCGATCCCTGCATTGCTTAACTCAGAAATTATTTTCTCGTCATTTGCATTGTCTGGTTTTAAAATAGTGTATGTTCTCTCGAAATTATCAACTTCTCTCTTTTCTTCTACTCCTCATAAATTTTTTAAAATTAAATCTATTTGGTTTTTTGTCCCGCGTATAAGTAATTTACCTTTAGCCAAAGCATATCATTTATATACCAGACATAAACCTAAATCTTCAACATTTTGCATGCGACTTTTGAATAGGGTGGTATCAATTGGAGTTGTTTCAACAAAGAATGTTTTTTCTTTGTCTATTATTGTTTCGTCTGGGGTCAGTTCTACCATCAGTTCTAATGAGAGGATAAAGATACCACTAGGATAATTATTTACATCAACTTGTCAAGCGTATGACAAGAGATTTTTGGACTTTTTTACTATCTCGAAGGTGCGAGGTAGTAATTTGGGTTTTAAAGAAAAAAATCTCGCAATGTCGCGAGATTTTTGTGACTGAAATTTATGTTTACGACTTATTTTAATGTTATAGAGAAAAGTTTTTTAATATATCTAATTTGACCTTATCTTGAGGGATAACGGGAAGAAGTCTAAAATATTGATTCATCCCAGATTCTGCAGATCATGATCCTTCATAGATCTCGCCTCAAATTTTAACAATAATAGATCAGTTTCCTTGTTCAATACATTCATCTATTTTAATAAGTTCCAAGGCTGGTGCTCATGGAGATACATTTGCACTAGTCAGACGTTTCGCTATGTAAAGAGAATCATTAAGGTCAAGGAGAACAAATGAATAGGATTGTTCCATTGTGTCTTGATCAATTCCTGTAGATACATCCAGATCTGGAAAGGCTTGTAGCCCACCGCAATATCACTTATAATCCTCCCTTGTATCAATTCATGACCAAATCCATGATTTCTCTACGAGATTATAATGTTCATCCAAAAAATATTTTTTACCAGCATCATTTGTCACTAGGAACCAAGGATCGATAGTCTCTTTCCCTTGAAATCATGGAAGTTCCTTTATCTCAGAAGGGAATCATGGAGCGAAGAGATCTCTCTGTTTTTCATTTTTATATTGTTTTAACGGCTTAAGAAAATATTTTTGTCCGTCAAACACATAAGCGAATCAATTCTTTATGGAAATAACCTTGTTATTCTTGTTTTCCAAAGAACCATTTTCCCATGCATTCTGACTATTTGACTCATATACATTATTATTCGCTTTACGTATGTACGTCCCATCATCTAAAGTGGCTACAAACATTCATGGGACTCCATCTCATCAAGGATAATACCTTGGTCGATTATTTCAGAGATTTGCATGAGGACCTTTTTCTTTTGTTTCCCAGATAATTTCTTCTGGATTCCCATCTATACTTGGGTAAAAAACATGATATTCCTTAAATTCAGAAAGACCATGTGATGTGTCGGTAATTACATTTCAACCTTCTGAAAATCACGCCATTCTTCATAGGTTCATGGGAACACCATTTTCAAAATAAGGTACTAAAGTGCCAGTACTCATATTATATGGATATTGTCTTTCATCTCTCACTCCTACAAAATATGTTTCTTTTCCCTTGCGAAGATCTCGATTATCAATTGTATCAAACTTCTGTGGGCATACGATAGATCATTCTAGAATGGGCACTATACCATCATGATACTTAGCTACTCTATACTTATGCAAATCATCTGCAGAACGTGGATTTGCTTCGAGATCAAATTCATCGCACCATTCTTTCAAGACGAATCCTTGTAGAGAAATAGCATTATATTCTTCTTTATCTACTTTTTTAATTTCAAAAAATCAGTCATATTTTGGATTGGCAATATATCTTGTATCTTGATTAGTTGTTTGGACAAATCCATTGTCTAATCATGGATAACTTTCGCCATTCTCGTCATATACGTGAATTAGGGGTCTCTCCTTATTCGAAGCATCTTTTATCACAAAGACATATCGTTTGCCTTCCATTTGACGAGCTCACAAAACCATATCTACTCCATCAGAAAGAATTGCGGTCTTATCTATTTTCAAGATAAGAAATTTTCCAGTTTCCTTCATTTGAATAACCTTTATATGTGGGGCATTTGGAATCTGATCTTTTTCGCCCAAGATGGTTATTAAAGAGAGAGCCTCACTTGTTTCCACAATCTTTTTGTTTTCATCCAGAATCAAAGACTCTGCAGATTGTTTGATATTTTCCTCTTCTGCCATGGCAATTGGTGAAAATGATAAAAGAATAATTGGTGTTGGTATAATTATTCCGTACGAAATGTCAATCCAATCGTATAATTTATTTCCCAAGAAAAAAACCTCGAACGTGTCGAGGCGTGGAGATGTAAGTAGTAAGTATTAAGTATCAAGACAGACTGAAAAGGTACTTATTACTTGATACTCATGTCTTATGTCTATTTAGATAATCTTATCAATGATCCCATATTTCAATGCCTCCTCTGGAGTGAGCCATTTGTTTCTCTCCATATCTTGAGCGACTTTTTCCATTTTCTGTCCCGTATGTTTTGCCATAATTTCGATAAACATTTTTTTGATCTTCATCATCTCTTCTGCTTCGATCTGGATATCTGTAGCTTGTCCTGTCAGTCCTCCTCATGAAATCAAGGGCTGATGGATCATGATCTTACTATGAGGCAATGCATATCTCTTTCACTTTGTTCCTCCTACCAAGAAGATGGATCCCATAGAGGCAGCTAATCAGGTAGCGATGACACAGACATCACATTTGACGTGTTGCATAGCATCATAGATCGCCATCCCAGAATAGACTTCTCCACCTGGAGTATTTACATACATGATGATATCCTTCGTAGGATCCTTCTTCTCCAAAAATAACATTTGCGCGACGATAGAATTGACGACAGTAGCATCGATAGGTTCACCGACGAAGATAATTCTGTCTTCCAATAGTCTGGAATAAATATCGTATACTCTTTCGCCGAGTTTTGTCTTTTCGATAACGCTTGGGATTAAGGTCATGGTCTTTAATTTAAGAATTTAAAAATTTAGGAATTTAAGAATTGGTCATTAGTAATTTGTTATTGGTCATTGGTTATTGGTTATTGGTTATTTGTTATTGGGCTGGGATTCTTCTCCCAATCCCCAATACACCAATACACAAATATACCATACAATTATACGTAAAATTGTAGTTATTCCAAAGAATTAGAGTCAATTTAGTCATTTCCACAACCAAAATCAACTTGAATTTATATAATAAAAGTTTAAAAAAGAGCCGATAAAGCAGTTGGTCTTTACTTTTTCGAGATTTATTGGATAAAATAATGATGCGCCCGGCCCAATACACCGATTCCCAATAAACCAATAAACGATTATTTCAAATAACATAAATCAAATTTAATTTTTTTAATCAATCCGAATATGCCAAACAAAAAAAAGACAGGACCATGAAGACCAAGCAAAAAATTTGTGGCCACTCCCAAGGAAAAAAAATCAGGACCAGGCAGGCCCAAGAAGATAGAGAAGGAATATGATCTCCCTCTCAAGTCAAAACGTGGAAAAGGATTTCGGGTTACGAACATTCTCCATGCACCCAGGAAAGATAATATCATTTTGCTTCTCTTTCTTTTCTCTTTGATCATATTTATCTTCGCCTTATATGTTGCAGTCCTCAAGTGACAAAAAGAGTCCCAGGCAGCTACCTTGTCACCAATTACCACACAGCAACCGCCAAATATCCAAACGGGGAATATCCCTTATCCTACAGACACAGGAGACGATACTCTTGCAGCTCAGCCTACAGATTTGGCAGCTCTCGTGACACAATTTTATACAGCAATGAATCAGAAAGATGTAGCTACCATGAATTCTCTGGCAGATCAGCCACTGAGATTGTCTAATGAATATAAGACGTATTACAGTAGAAATCGACTGAACATCTTCCTGGGTGGAGTCCCTAACGGCGTCCAACCTAGTGATATCCAGTTGGTCCCACGTACGGGGACAGACCTAAGCGTACAAAAAGTGACCTATACTCTCCAATACACACTTACAAATACTCAGTCATATACAGAAGACCGATCTATCATCTTCATCAAAAGAGGAGAGAACTACAAAATAGGGAAGATCATGTGTGATACGGTAAAGTGCTCTCAGATGCCATTTTTCAATCCAGGGAAGTATGGAATTAAATAAGCGTTAAAGCGTTGAAGCGCTTAAGCGTTTAAACGTTTATTCGTTTAGTCGTTCATTATGGAAGTCCAAGATATCCTTCACGAAGTGAAAGAAGAAATCCAATCCTTCCATGAAAAAAATCCGACGGGAGTCATTATCATTCGATGAGCGACAGCGACTGGGAAAAGTAAGCTGTCCATACTTCTTTCTGAATATTTCGATATGGAAATAATTTCTGCTGATAGTAGGCAGATTTTTCGTTATATGGATATCGGGACGGATAAGGTGCCTTTGGCAATTCGTGAAAAAACTCCTCATCATCAGATCGATATCGTCGATCCAGATCAGCGATATACGGCAGGGCAGTGGCAGAAAGATACCATTCGTCTGATTTGAGAAATTCAGGCAAGAGGCAAATTGCCAGTGATCGTCTGATGAACTTGATTGTATATCGATACGATCTACAAAAATTTTACGATGCCGGAAGCAAAACCCGATTACCCACTCAGAGATGAGCTCTTCGCCAAAGAAGAAAACGATCCTGGATATCTCCACCGCGAACTTAGCAAACTTGACCCTGAAGAAGCCAGCAAGCTGCACCCCAAATCCACCAGATATTTGGTCAGAGCTTTGGAAATTTTTTATACGACCGGAAAGACAAAGACAGAGTGATTCGTGCAACAGGCTGTTCAGCGGCCTTTGCTCATGATCGGTTTGCGGAGAGACAAAGAAGAGACGAATAAAAGGATTAACTCTAGGATCAAAGATATGCTGAAGGAAGGACTTATCTCTGAAGTGCAGTCGTTGTTGGATCGTGGGTACACGGAAAGTGTACAGTCTATGCAAGGGATCGGTTACAAAGAAGTCGTAGATTTTCTCAAGTGAAAATATAATGAAAAAGAGCTAGAAGAAGCTCTCAAAGTCCATACGCATCAGCTCGCCAAGAAGCAGAGGAGTCGATTTCGTAGATATATTGCCGAAGGGAAACAATCGCCAAAGGATGGCGTTACTTATAGAGTGTATAGCTTATAATGCCAATTGTCATCTCGAGCAGGGCGAGAGATCCTAAAAAAGCGACCGGAATATTTTCTCGGTAGCCGTATAGGATTTCTCCTTCGTCGAAATGACAAATGCACTGCTCTCTGCACTAATTCTTAATCAAACCTTTCTTCTCAAGCAGCACATACGGATATCATTTCTGATCTTGATCTGCTAATTGGGTTCACATTTCTTCAGCGATTTTATATAGGTGAGCTCTCGCATCTTCGATGCTCGCGAATTCTCACTTTGCTTCCAATTCAATAAACCATCCCAACTCATCCACTTCATCCAATGCAATTTCGATATCCTTATACATAAATATTTTTCTCTTCTTATTTACCACGATCAGCGGCTTGATATCCAGGACTCCGAATATCTTTTTCACATCTTCGACAGAGTCGATATGGCTTTCAAATTCATCGCAATAATTTTGATTGACTCCCTCTTTCAGGGCCCAATCTTTATAATTGATGCTATCGCCCTTATCGGATTCTCTGATTCTCAACCATTTTGTAATCGGTTTCTCGGCAGTATAATCCTTATTCGGAGGGAGAAAATAGGTGTCTTTCTGGAAGGTCTCTTTGATGAAGGTTCCATTTTTCTGCAAAAAATCCAAGGTCTCATGAGGATTCCTGAGAGCGAATTTAATCTCTACTTCGAGGTGTTTAGTAATATCCATGAATTGATTAAAAGATTAAAAAGTTAAAAGACTAAAACATTGTCATTCCCGACCTGATCGGGAATCCACAGTGTTATAAGTGGTTAATATGGATTCCGGCTGCAAGTTCTTAACCCAGCTGAGCTGGACTGATGCGCCGGAATGACAAATGGGGTACGCTATTTTTCCAACAATCCATACAACATCAAGTTCTCCACATTCACATTACTTCCCATCATCCTTCTGACTTTGAGCCGTTGTTTAGACTGATCTTGGAAACCGTGGCTCATGCAGTACGAAATCCGTCCGTCCAGAAAAGCATCCAGAATTCAGTTTTTCTTAAAATTCTTCAAGATATCATGCGCTTTAAATAATTGTTTCTTACTCGAGAGGATGGGGATGATCTCGATGAATTGCTGCGTCAGTACTTCATCACTGGACAACAGATCATGCAATTGGATCAAGACTCCAGGCTTCCCCATAGCCATATCGCAGACCAATTCTTTGAGCTCTGGCTGATCAGGGAAAAATTTCTGCTCATCTGCGAAGTCCAGCAGCTCACTTGGCGAGAGCTCATTGAAATGGATGACGAGCGCTCTAGAGATAATGGTATCGATCAGCTGCGATGTATGTGATGTCGTCGCGATAATTAGCCTATGGGGGAGCGGCTCTTCGCAGCTCTTGAGGAAGGCATTCGCCGCCTCCGGCGTGATCCTCTCGATATTTTCTATCAAGAGAACTTTCATCTTGCCGACGAAAGATTGCTGCAATCGCATATTGATCTCTCTGATCCCGAGGTCTGTATATTGAAAATCGCTGACTAAGATCTTGGACGTTTCAGTCCCCTTGTCGTATTCTATCTTCAGGGTATGTTTTTTCCCGAGTTCTGAAGAAAAATCCTTGATGTGGAGCAAGTCGCTATAAAAATAATCACCGAGATATTCTTTCAGCACTTCTAGGACATAACTAGATTTCCCGGTATGTTCAGGTCCTGCAAGGATATAGAATGATGGCGCAGATTTCTCTCATGCGAGAAAAATATCCAGGTAGGATTTAAGGAGGTGTTGGGATTCCGTATTTCAGATCAGCATGTTTGGGATGAGGGTAAAGCGAAAGTTTATGTCTATCTTCCAATGGTATCCATGAGTTCCATATTCTCTTTCAGTGGTAATAAACTGACTACTCGATTGGTGCCATTACGATCATAATTTCCTATGATTTTAAATCCGAGCTTGCTTATATGCACATTCATTGAACGTGTATTATTTTCACTGATTTCACAGATTCAAAAATCAAATTTTCATCAAAACTTTTCGATAAACAAATCTTTCAAAATTTCAGAAACCTTCCTTCCCCTATAATTTATATCTACGCAGGATTGTCCCATGATGCAGTATTTGTAATCTTTTAGCGGTCTTCATAGATATTCCATATTAGTAGATGCGTCCAATAGAGGTTTCTCAAAATCTATACGGGGAGCCTTCTCCAATGGGATAATTGTCCGGTATCACACGATTTTTCCTCAATCTCTAGCGACTATAACGAGGTGGTCATTGATAAGATCCTCAATCTCTTCAAAGGAATTATCAAGACTTAGAAATCACTGTGATTGCTTTTCAGTTAATGATAAATTCTTTTCTAAATTTTTCTTTTGTAATTCAAAAATCTGTTCTGCCTCATTAGAGGTAGCAAATCAGGTACTTAAATTTGTATCCCTCATCGTATTTAAAGAACTATCCATTCCCGAAAAATAACCTATATAAAGCTATTAAACTAGGCTTTATCCTCTCATCGCCTTAATCATCTCCGGTACAAACTGATCCAAAGGAATAGCAAGATATTTCTCACAATTAAGCACTTCAGTCCTATCGACTCCTGCAGCGAATTTTTTATCTTTCAATTTTTTCTTGACGGAGGAGTAGTCCATTCACTCCAATCCTGTCGGTCTCATCAATCCTACCGCGAAAATAAATCCTGTCAATTCATCTACCGATACTAGATATCTTCTGAGGAGAGAGCTGACGGCGACTGATGTCTTGCTCGTATAATGTGACTTGATATCATCTGCTAATATTTTAGGAAGATGAACTTCGCTGACGATCTTCTCAAATTCTTCTCCCATATGCTTCGTAGGATCTTTGCCGACATGATCTCGATCGATATCGTGCAACAGTCCGGCGATGTATCGAATCTCTTCGTTCTGACCTAATTTATGAGCGAAATGTTTCATGACCTTCGCGACATCCAGACAATGTCTGTAGGTGTCTTTCAGATATTTTTTCGCTAATTTTTCAACATCTTCCAATGCCGGCAGTGTTCAATAGTCAGTATTTTCTTCATCTTTCACGGACAACCTTTCAACTTTTCAACCTTTCAACATTTCAACGTTCCCATCTTCTTCTGTTCTCTTAACTTCAGGTTTCATTAATGGGAACATCACAACATCTCTGAGATTCTCTTGCTGAGTGATGATAGCTAGAATTCTCTCCAATCCCATACCGAAGCCGGATTGTGGGGGCATTCCATATTCCATCGCAGTGACGAAATCATCATCGCCCGAAGTAGCTTCTTCATCGCCCTTATTCGCAGCTTCCGTCTGCTTATCGAAGTTGGCTTGTTGCTCGAGAGGATTTACCAGCTCTGAATAGGCTTTGCAGATTTCTCGGCCATTGACCAACAGTTGGAATTGTTCGACAATATTTCCATCTCCATCAGAGACTCTTGCGAGTGGCTGCATGATGACAGGATAATTGTATATGAATGCAGGACCTACGATCGTAGGTCTCAATACCTTTTTGTACAGATAATCAATGAGCGTAATGGTGCCCATTTTCTCCATTCATTCAAAATTTATTTTCTTCCCTAGAATATCTTTCTTCAAGATATCAGCATCATCCAATCCATATTTCGTGATATCGATGCCGCAGGCATCCAAGATACCCTTGGTATAATCTATCCTTTCTCGCGGTGTCGTGAAATCAACTTCCTTGCTCTGTCCTTCTTTATCCATGACTTGAAATTTTTTGGGCAATTGCAATTGATCAAAAATATAATCCATCATCTTCTCGGTAAACTTCATATTGTCTTCATAATTTCGATAGACGGCATAATGTTCTACCTGCGTAAACTCCTGGAGATGACTCGGATCTGAGCCCTCATTCCTAAAGTCTTGTCCGATCTCAAAGACTTTCTCAAACCTTCCGACGGTCGCCTTTTTCAGTCCCGTCTCAAATGCTATCCTCAGATAAACGTCACTGTCATAATCATTGTGATGCGTGATGAAGGGTTTCGCAGCAGCTCATGATGCGCTATTTCACAAGATATTAGTCTGGATTTCCACAAATCATTCCTTGGTATAAAACTCTCTCAACACCTGGTAAAACTTCGACTTCAAGAGAAACCTCTGATAGGACTCGGGGTTCGTGACGAGATCCAGATATCTTTTTCTGTAAATATCTTCCTGATCATGCAAGCCATGAAACTTCTCGGGAAGCGGCCTGATGGCTTTGGAAAGGAAAGTAAAAGCTGACACAAATATCGTAAGTTCTCCTTTGTGCGTCTTGAATACCTCTCAGGTTACGCCTATGAAATCGCCGACATCGACCAGCTTTTCCATAAACTTATAAGCACTCATTCATTCTTCACTTCCATCATTCAAATTAGTCATTAGTCATCCGTCATTAGTCATTAGGTTGCAGTTGTCGCGATGAAACATCAATTGTATCTCATCCGTGCTATCCAGCAATTTCGCGAAAGCAAGCTTGCCATGACTACGATACAACATGACTCTTCCTGCAGTCTGGACCTGGTTTATAGGGGCAGGAATGATATCGTTGATATCGCGATGCTCCTTAGTTTCATATTCTCTTATAATATCTCAGATTAAATTCTTCTTATCGAAATGCTGAGCATAAGGGACGATCCCCATCTCTTTGATTTTCTGAATCTTCGCAATACGCACCTCGCGTTCGCCTTGATGATCAGTAGTTTTAATTTCGTCCATTGGGATAATTATGAATATACTAAAATCGTAATGAGTAATTTGTCCTAGCGGACGTAATTATGTAGTAATTGTTTGTATATAAGTAGTAATTAGCTTATTTTTTTCAAGCAGAAAGTCTATCGAGTCTTAAGGTCTGTAAAGTCTTAAGGTCCGTAAAGTCTGAGTTTCAAAGTTTCCTCTGCGAGGACAAGTAAGGTCTAAGCACTAAGTTCTCCCATCCCTTTGTTTCCTTTCTCGCATCCGTAAAGAAAACCAAATGAGAAGCACTCCTATCGCTGATATGATAAGCGCGTATTTCATAACTGTCTTCGTATTGGATCAGACCAAAAACAGGAGAATGCCTATACATACCATTCTGATGACGTAGAGGAGAAATTCTGCTGAGAGAATGGGGCTGAAAATATTCTGCGTAGGTGATTGGAGTGATTCCAATACGCGCATATAATTCACCTTATCCATAATAGATTGAATTGGCACTAAGGTGACACTTCCTATCGAGACGACAATAAGTCATAAGGTAGTGATATGGTAGGCATAAAATATGTACATGAGAGCTAGGCCAAGACAAGCGAATCCAAGATAGCGCACCCTATTGTTTTCATTCACCTGTCTTCAGATAGAAATAAGTGCTAATAAAGTGAATAGCGCGATAATGGAGGTGTATATCCCAACATTGGCCTCTGTCTTAAGGAGATAAAACGAAATGATAAGCAGAGCGAGCGAAGCTATCCAATACGAGCCCCTGAGGGAGACGTTAAACAATCATCGGGCATTCTTTCTCTTGAAAAAATGACGAATATCGGCGAGATCTAATTTTGGGAGATATTCATTAGGGATTTTACGTAGTCGATATAGACTGATGAAACAGGAAACACTTCCTATGGGGAGTAGGACAACATAAGGATCGATGGAAATATCTTTCATCAGAAAAAATAAGAGACCTACGAATAAGGGGACAAGTATTTTTGCAAGTCATGAAAACGCTGTCCAGATCCCAGAATAATTTCCTCTATGCTTGATCTCAACTCTTTTGAGCTCATAGGTATTGAATGCACAGTAAAAAAGACCATTACCTATTCAATATACGATATATCAAGCAATGATAGAGGTGATGTCTTTGGGGATCATAAAAAGAAAAGAGAGTCCATATATGAACACCCCCCAGATAAGTAAGGGTTTCATATTAATATTATATTTACGAGAAAAGACTCCTACCACAAGAAATGCCAAGAAGGTCGTAGTAAGCATGCCAACCATTCCTCGTAAAAGACCGTTCCATCAACCGGAAATCTGATAGGCATAGATATTGATGAAGGTACCGAAAATAATCTGGCCAATACTGGAAACTACCGCGACGATTACTAATTGCCTCACGACAGGATCTAGAGTTTTGAATTGGATAAAATTTTTCAGAAAATTCATTGGGGGAGTAACGAAGGGGTAAAGCAGTTATTTCTCATAAGGTAGTAATTATCAGCTTTTTTTCAAGCAGAAAGTCTTAGTTATTCTTGAGTTCTTGAAGTATTCACTTAGCCTGTCCTCCTTTTTTAAAGGAGGGGGAACCCTTTAGGGTGGAGGATTTAAAATCCCCCTGTCCTCCGGACTTCCCCCTTCGCAAAGGGGGACAGAATTAGTAAAAGGAGAATTTTATATAAAAAACTCTTGCATTTCGCAACAAGATTCCTATATACTCAATATCATTTATATCACATCACTTTATGACTATTTATTTCTCCCACATTAAGAAGACCTCTAAGAAGACTGCACTGCAGGAACTTTTGAGGTAATGAGAAAAAATATCATCCACTTCAAATCCCTTCCTGCATCACAGCAGTGGAGGCATTTTTTTAAATTAAAGGTATCGTTCTAAATATGACACTTCGTGATCTCATCAGACAATTCAAGCAAATCAAGAAGCCACCCAAGCCGTGAGTGTAGTTTTTGCTTATTATAAAAATCTACCATACTCTCACGGTCATCAGCATCATGAGAGTTTTTTTATTCTTTATTCTTATTATCATGTGTGAATTTACCTCTATCTTAGATGAAGAAACCTATCCTCAGCCAGAAATTATTGAAAATCAAAATCAACCGCATCCACAAACAGATGCAGACCAAGAAATTCATCGTCAAGAAACTGCTACTGTATTATGAGCAGACTATTGAAATGGACGAAGCGCAATATAAAAAAATAGTCTATAAAGTCTTAAACGAGATCTTAGTTAGTAGCTCTTAGACCTTAGTCTGGACCTTAGTTAGTAGCTCTTAGACCTTAGATAAAATAATATCTCTAAGTTCTAAGCTCTAAGTTCTAAGCTCTACTTCGTATACCATCCTTTCGTAGAAAAACTCGTCTGCAAGCTCAATTGGAAGTCATCCAACGACGGCAGTCAGAGTTTTTTGTACCATATTTTTCCATATAAACTATTCGTCAATGAGATCGTAAAGTAGGGATTGATCTGCACTTCGTCTTGAGCTAACGCGTAATCAGGATTTTTGGTAGGAGAGATCACGAGGTTTCGATTGCTTACTGTCAGATCTTGGTCGAAGAGGTTTACTCGTCCATCGTTACTATCAGCAGGCAGTGCATATCATGAATAGAGTGCGCTGACGCCACTTCCCTGACAGATAAATCCTTGCGCGTAATCACAGGCTCGAGTATCGATATTCCCATCATAGACTCCAGAAGAATTTACTGGATCGAAATCATGATGTGTCCCTGCATCAAATCCTCTGAGCTTCAAAATTTGTAGGGTATATAAATTATCGCTGGCCACATTTCACGTTATGCCATCCTTATTCCAGTCCCCGCTTTCTATCAAGGCTCTTCTTAGGTAGACTCTCTGTTTTCCATCTTGAGAAATCAAATACAATTCTTGCACGCCAGTGGCATCGCTGATAGCGGCAGGTCATTTCAGTACATCTTGATCATCTTCATCGCCTACGGCTCCAGAGATACTATCTACATCATTTTTGACATCTCGAAATTGCCGATAATATTCACCAAAGGATTGGTATCCTGTCTGAGCACAACCATTCCCATTTTGTACATCAGCTCAGGCTATTACTCAAGGTTCATTCAATAATCCTATGGAACTGCAATAATATATTTTATGCGTTCCATCGGCAAGATAATTATCATTCCCATATGCAGAAAAATTTGCACAGTATCCTCCAGTCCCGACATCCCGCGTAAATCATGATCAGGCAGTCCCATTGCATCAGACTTCTTGCCTATTGAAATATTCTTCATAGTCTATCGTATAATCTTTGAGTAATAAATTGATCTTTTCCATCGCATTGTATGAATTTTCTACCAAAGATTGTCTCGCTTGGATATTGTATTTGAGCCTTATCATCCTAGTATACAATCAAAGAACCACGACCAGCAAGATAAAAAAGATCGTGACCGAAATCAGTATCTCCAGGAGAGTGAATCATTTCTTCTTCATGGATAAAGGTGAAAATTAAAAATTCATTGATACAACTAAGCTATATACCATAGCTTATGGATTATAGATGAATTTTCAAATCAAAGAATGAGAGGAATAAAAAAAGGCAGACCTGCGTCCACCTCTTTTTATGTCATTGAAAATCGGAGATTATCTGATACTGATCGTATAATTATATCGAGATAAGAAGCCTGCATAGTAGCTATCGTAAGTATCATAGGTCCTACTAGAGACATCATCTAGGATATCTTTCATAGCATCATAGAAGGTGTCAGATCTATTTTTCCGTGCAGTGCTATTTCTCAATATTGAATAAGTGTTTTTAAGATTGGTAATCATCGAAGGCCAAGCATCATACATAGATTGTACGGTGCTGAGCTCGGTAGAGGTAAAGCCATCTACGGAACTGCTATTATTGTTATTATTCCCATTCCCATTCCCATTCCCATTACCATTCACATAGAAGATAATATCTTTGTAGATAGAAGTGTCATTCTCATCGTACACTCTAACTTTGTAATCGTAGTTGGTATTTTTGAATTCAATAGCATTGCTGATCTGAGCATATCCATTGTCAGAGGAATCGAAGTTATAGCCGTAGGTATTGTAGTTAGAGGCCATAGCATAGTAACTAGAAGAAGTAGTTAATGTCCAAGAAGAATTGTCTGCGTTTCCATAATAGACTTTAAATTTTACGGTATCAGAGAAATCAGTAAGCGTACTATTGCTGCTATCTCTAGCCTTAATGTTGAGATCAACATATTGATAGGTAGAGGGAGAAGAATCATCCGTAGTGAGATAGAAATTATCTAAGTCACCATTGGAATTATTGTTATTATTGTTGTTGTTATTTACACTATCGGTAAATTCACCATTGTCAAAATCATACATCCATTGAGGATAGGTTCGTTGACTGTTGCTGCTTGGTTTGCCATCTCGATCTGTAGGTGCATTCTCGTTGGATCTGATATACAGTTTAAATTTTCCTGTATTCTGTCCATTGTAGGTAAATGAGCCGTTACATGAGGAGATGCTTCTAAGGCTATTGTCAGGCAGAAGGAGGTCACATCTCATCGTCCCGACAGAGTTATCAGTCTGAAGCTCGAAGTGATTGTTGCTCGTTTGATTCATCGCGACACAGACAGTGCCATTATTAAATTCTACATCTCTACAGTCATTATTGGTATGAGCAGAAACGACGGCAAAAAATCCGCCGAACAAAGCAACACTACCAATCAATGAAATCAGAAACTTTTTCATGAATACACATTTAGAAAGTAAAATAGAGAATATGCTTTATACTCGATGCCTCAAAAGGAGAGCAATAAGCCTGCTTATGTCGCATATTAGAGCATAAACATTATTACGATAATGTCAAACTTATTCATAAAGCAGTATAGTCTTTTTTTGTTGATATGCAAAACATAATGAATATAGATAAAGCATCATTTATTTTCTAACAAAACCATATGCATTCGCTTTTTGGAAAGATTTTGAAATATATTTTGCGAGTCCTTCTTGTCTTCATTGTAGGCATGCTTTTGATCGGCTGGGCAAAATTTAATTTTAACTTTAGCAATTATATAAATTTTCTCAATACGAGAGATCGAAGCGATGCACGAGGACAAGTAACTATTACAAGACCCGCATCATTGGGTTACGTTTTCCGAGGCAGTGGCTCCTTGTCATTGAGTTGAGGAGAACTTTCCGGAGATCTCTTGAGTGGAGCATTGCTCAGTGGTGATGCAATCAGTGGCTCGACAGATACAGGACTCAACGCTTATGATCCTAGCCTGGAGAATGATCTCAATAATATGACGGGAAGCGAATTGACAGGAGATACTTCATTCGGATTTACGGGCGCAGATGAAACATCCGCAACTTCTCCAGCAGATACTTCGACTACAGCAAATCCTTCAGATACAGGGACATCGAAGACAGAATTACTCAATCTTATCAGAAGACACGAATTGAATAAATAGTTTCTAGAACTTAGAACTTAGAGCTTAGAGCTTAGAACTTAGACTTTATAAACTTTAAGACCTGCCAGAGGCAGGCGCGCTTTACAGACCCTTACAGACTTTATGACTCATTTCTTCCGCAATAAAATAGGTACCACGAAAATACCCAGGCATTCTCAGGATATTCTGATCGATCAATATGCAGATATTTCTGCTAATAGAGAAATTCTTGTCGGAGAAAAAAGTATGCTGAAATATTTGGTCGTGGGGACAGACGCACGTAGTAGGATCTCCGTGAAGACGGTCGGATCCTGAAGTGATATCCAGATATTTGGTATTTTTCTGGGAAAAAAAACTCAGGCTGATATCCAGGTCCAGATAGACCATTCTCAGACTCAGGCTCATGTGCATCTGATCAGTTTCTTCCAAGATGAAAGTGCAATTGAAGTGAATGGAGATATCGCGATCGCTCCCGGGACGACAAAGGTTATCGCGGGACTCTTACAGGAGAATATTATTTTGGGCGACCATATTCACATCCAAGCCAAGCCTATGTTAAGCGTCGCATCCAACGATGTCCAAGCAAATCATGGAGCTAAGATAGAAAGGATAGATAGCGAAAAATTATTATACATGACCAGCAGGGGATTGACCCCTCAGCAGGCGCAGAAACTTGTGATCCAGTGATATTTCAATCATATCTATGAACAAATGAAAATCGGTATGAATGATCAAGATGCGGAGAAGCTGAAGTTGTTATTGGATAAATATAGTGACGAGTGTCTGGTGACTAGTGACTAGTGGCAATTATATCTAGCGGGAGAACTCGTAACTCGTGACGCGTAACCCGTCACTACTTTTTATTCCCAAAGGCCGATGATAAAAGAATTTTCTTACGGAATTATTCCAATCTATAAAAATGTACAAGGAAACTATGAGGTGCTTCTCGTCAAGACTATCGGAGGAAGATATCGATGATTTCCCAAAGGCCATACCGAAGAAGAGGAGACTCCGTTGATGGCAGCGCAAAGAGAATTTATAGAAGAAACGTGAATCCCAGAGGTCAAAATATATCAAGAGAAAATCTTTAAAGAACATTATACCTATCCCAGAAGAGATCAGGAAGTGATCGATAAATACATCTGATATTATGTATGATTTGTATGAAGCCAGCAGGTCATCAAACAAAAGGCCGAGATAAAAGATACGATCCGGTTGCCGGCAAATAAAGTCAGAGAAAAACTTACCTACCAATCACTTAAAACATTGTGGGACAAAGCCTACAAACTTCTAGAATCTTTTAATTAGGCTCGTCATTATGCACAATACCAAAGCCATCATATGGATAAAGATTTGCTTACTTGTAGCGGCAATCATCTTGGCGGGAGTAGTATTTTTCATCCCCGCATCGCCGCAGACCAATGATCCTACCACAGTGATCATCATAGATATGCATACCTGAATGCTGACGCAAGATATCATCGCAGAGAATTGAGCTCTGATCACGAGATTAGATGCGGCGAAACAAATTATTACGCAACTTGTTCAGACTCATCCAGAGCGTTCATTTTGACTCGTCACGTATGGCGATGAAATCAATTATCTCATTCCGCCAACTTTAGATACATGAAATTTGCTGCAATATGCCAATGGGCTTCTTGTTTTACAGAGTTGAAACGTTGAAGCGTTGAAGCGTTGAAGCGTGTCGGAATGGTCTACATGATTGTCTGAAGCACTCAAATGAAAACAATTAGTAATCATTGGAGATATTGATCTTCCTTCATCATTAAGAACTCATGCAATAAACCTCTTACTATGAACCCAAATCCATTCTCTTAATAATAGAGATGTCACCACGAAAAACCTTAACCTTTCAACCTTCCCACCTCTTGTCCTCCACCAAGGAGGGTCCAACCTTTCCACCTTTCAAGCCACTTGGCTCATCGTTCTCCTTTGCTTAATCAGCGTTTTAGCTCTTTAGCCAGACTCCATGTATGGATTTGCGCTTCCCAATATAGCAGGACTCCAGCTAGATTTTACGCTGAGGGTTTTTGGCGTGTGGTTTCTCGCGGGGCTGTTTCTCCTTCTCGGCGTGTATGGTCTGTTTCTCCTGAAGAATTATCGCAAAGAATCTACACATCAGCAGCATCATCATGAGGATATGGATCGCATGCAGAAGCAATTATTACTCCAAAATATGAGCAAGGCCAATGATCAAGAATTCTGCACACTATGCATTGCATATCTAGAAAAATTCAGTACAAAGACAGGTACTCATTCTCTAGATTCTCTGCTTAGCGCAGCAGGATTTTCTTTGACAGAAAGTCAGCTTATCAGTAAGGTGTATTATGGGAGAGGAGCATTATCGATGGAGATAAGAGAGAGAATGATGAAGAGAATAAAGAAATAAATTGAGACATTGAGATATGGAGACATTGAGAGATTACAATGTTTCAATCCTCAATCCTCAATGTTTCAATATCCAGAGATACAATTTATCAAATAACCTTATTGTTACAATGTTGTTGGACATGGTCGATCAATACGATGAAGAGAAGAAGGCACTTTTTCGTGATATGCGAGAGAAGATCATCAGACATTTGGCCGTCCATGAGGATCAGAAAAAAATTCTTTCCTTCCTCTGTAAAGTCGGCATCGTCAATGTCGATGACCATGAGAAGATCGTCTATATCTGAGTTCCCAATGAATTTGTTCTCACGCAGGCCAAGAAATTTTTTGCCAAGACGATCAAAGATGCAGTCAACGAAAGTTACAATCCTCAATATACGATCAAATTCGTGGTCTACGCTAAGTTTACCAATGGCAGCGATCTCTTAGTCGATCTCAAGAAAATATTAAACGTCAAAGAGATAAAAGCTAATGAAGCAGTACAAGTAAAAAATTGACTCAAAAGTGAATTGACGAATTACTTCGGCATCCTCTTTGATCCCAAATTTACTTTCGATACCTTCATCGTCGGATCGCATAACAATATCGCATTTTCCGCCGCCAAAGCAGCAGCTGAACATCCAGGCGAAGCATACAATCCTTTGTTTATGTACGGAAATGTGGGACTGGGAAAGACACATCTCATGCAGGCGATCGGCAATGAGATCATCTCCAAATCTCCAGAGAAAGTCGTGGTTTACCTCCCGACCAGCAAATTGGTAGACGAGATCGTGACCGGAGTCAGAGGCAATAAACTTTCCAGCCTCCTCAAAAAATTTGACGAAGTAGATGTCTTATTGATAGATGATATCCAGTTTATCGCAGACAAGGATAAAACGCAAGAAATATTTCACAATATCTTCAATGATTTTCAGATGAAGAAAAAACAGATCATCTTGTCTTCTGACCGCCCACCCAAAGAACTCATGCATATCGAGCCCAGATTGAAATCACGTTTTGCCTTGGGACTTGTAGCTGATATCCAAGCTCCAGACTTTGAAACCAGGATTGCGATTCTTCAATCCAAGCTGCAAGTGATAGGGGAGGAGATGGATTTTTCATTTCTGGAATTGATCGCCAAGCACGTCAAAGACAATGTCAGAGAACTGGAATGAGCGCTCAATATTTTGATCACAAGAAAAAAAGTATTACATGCCGACTTAACTAATGATGATGTATATGCCTGTCTCAAGACCCTTGGCTACGCTGTCCAAGACGATATCACGCACAAAGAAATGGCCGTCAAATCCAATTCCAAGAGCTTGCAAAATTTTTCTCATCTCGTAGAGATGGTTGCCCAATATTACAATCTCAGCGTCAATGAACTGAAATCCGAAGCAAGAAGAAAAGAAGTGACCAATGCGCGTCAGATCTTGATGCTCATCGCCAAGAGAAATTTCGGCCGGACATTGGAGAAGATCGGTGACTATTTCTGAGGAAAAGGTCATGCGGCCGTCATCTATGCCATCAACAATATCGAGAAAAAATGCAAAACCGATCAAGATATTTCACATGATTACAATGTGTTTATTGATCGATTGGAGAAGTAGCAAATTGTGGTATAGTGGACAAAAAGGGGTGGGTTTTTTAGAGACAAAAACGGGTGGATTATTTTATCGTACGTGATAAGAATTCAAAACATAGTTTAACTTTCTCGGTTCTAGCTAATCATCTAT
>CAIXFE010000004.1 GCA_903918675.1 uncultured bacterium | reverse complement strand
GCGATCGCAGAGCAGACCACTGATCCTACGCCTGGGAAGATTGTCGAAAGAGAAGTGACGCAGATTATTACTCCATGAACCTATATCCAAGAGACGAAAAAATGATTTACCTATATGCTCGGGATCAGCTTCAAGCCCTATAGCGATGGGACAAGTTATCATATCGCGCGATGAGATTTTTCGCTAGGAGAATATCGGACGAGAAGCTTTTCGGATATCGCAATGATGCAGAAATTTATCCTCATGATCAAGCCCAGTGAAATCATCATGGATATTGATTTCCCTGAGAAAGATATGGTCACTACCCCACTCCAGCAATATCTTAAATGTGTAATCTCCGTCTATGAAGTGCCTTTTGATACTGCAAATTTTGTACAACACATGACCAAAGTACAGAGTCTCGCAAGCTTCGGCAAAGCATTGGATGAAGGGAGATTGGAAGCATTTGCCCTGCTCTTAAACTACATCGCGCATACCCAAAAAATGGAGCTGAGAAATATCGCAAAAATTTCTTTACACTCACAGGATCATGTTGTACTGCTTGATGACGTCACGATAAAAAATCTGGAAGTTTTTGCTTCTAGTTATGAAAACAGTGAAAAATATTCTCTGATCTGAATCTTGGATAGGACTCAAACCGCAGGTGGTGCTAGGCTTTTACGTTACCTTCTCGCGAACCCCGTGAATGATTTACCCGTCTTGGAAGCAAGATTGGCGCATATCGAATATTATCTGCAAGAACACATGATCCATCCAGCGTTAACGGGATTAGACACGCATAGGATTCATTCGTTGCTTAATAATGTGACTGATATTCCCAAGTTGCTAAGCACGATCTTGTATAGGAAACTGACGCCAAATATTTTTATTAGACTCAGAGCAACGCTTCGTATTTTCTTTGATAATCCATTATTATTCCAAGAGCTCTCTCGTCTTGGATTGAAAGACACTGATGCAACACCAGTGCAGCACCTCTATAATCACCTGCAACAGCTTTTGAAAAATGATGAAGATTTTGCTGAAGATATTGATTTCATCCGCGATGGGTATCAATCGCAGATCGATGAACTCAGAAAAATCGCCTATCATAGCGATGAATTACTCCTGCAATATCAGCAGGAGCTGAGTCAAATCAGCGGCGTCAGCAATGTAAAATTGAAGTATGTCATGAACCAAGGATACTTTATCGAGATTACAAATAAGGACATTGAAACATTTGAAAAGAGATTACAGGAATCCGACACGAAAGAAAAATTCAACGTGATCAGAAGAAATACGCTCAAAGGTGGTCAGAGATATGTCTCTCAGTACCTAGAAAGCATCCAGTGAAAAATTTTGAGCGCAAAGGATGAATTATCAAAGATGGAATTCTGATTGCTCCAAGAGACCAAAGAAAAGATTGCTGCGATCTACAAAGAAATTTCTACATTTGCAGAGACGATTGCATGGCTTGATTTGTATAGTTCTCATGCCCTTTTGGCGAAGGAGAAAAAATTTATCAAACCAGAGCTGCTGAAAAATTCACATCTCACGATCATCGAAGGCAGACATCCCGTGATCGAAGAATATCTTCCTAGAGATCAGCAATTCATTCCCAATAGCTTATTTTTGAATGTGGAATGATTGGCTCATTGAAGTGGGATGAAGGAACCTGTAACCTGAAACCTGCAACCTGCAACTAACCTTCAACCTTCAACCTTTAACTTTCAACCTTCTTTCCTTCATATAATCACCTGACCAAATATGTGAGGGAAATCTACCTATCTCAGGCAGAATGCCTTGATCGTTTTGCTTGCGCATTGCTGATTGTATGTGCCTGCGAAGGAAGCGAAAATTTCTCTAGTAGATGCCTTGTTTGCTCGCGTGGGAAGTGGCGATGTCATCGCCAAAAATCAATCTACCTTCATGACTGAAATGATCGAAGTTGCAAATATTTTACACAATGCCACGAGCAAAAGTTTCATCATCTTTGATGAACTTGGTCGCTGAACATCAACCTATGATGGACTTGCATTAACCAAAGCGATACTAGAATATATCGCCACCCAAGTCGGAGCGAAGACTTTGATCGCAACGCATTATCATGAATTGATCGCATTAGAAGGTCAATTGCCTGGAGTGCAAAATCATTCCGTCAGCGTCTATGAGACCGATAAGGAAGTAGTTTTCTTGAAGAAGATCGTAAAGTGATGAGCAAGCAAAAGTTATGGATTGGATGTCGCAAAAATCGCTGGCATTCCCATAGGCATTATCGAGAGAGCGAAGGAGAACTTGAACATGTTACAGACATCGAGTGCAGGGGCTAGAAATTGAGGATTGAGAATTGAGGATTGAGGATTAAATGGCAATGTCTCAACCTCTCAACTTTTCAATGTCTCAACTCCCGTTAGGGATGCTAGATATGAAAAGATCAAAAGCTTCTTGGAAGGATATGATCTCAATACCGTGACGCCATTGCAGGCATTGCAATTGTTGGCGAAAGTGAAAGATGAGATGGAAGAATAATTTTAAAGTCGTCATTCCGGCGTCAAGCTTTGCAGCCGGAATCTAAAGTAACTTTTATTTTAAGTCCTTGATCATTAGTTTGAATTCTTTACAGCCTCTCACACGAAAAGTCGACAACATAGAAGGATTCCGCTTCCATCCAGAGGATATGCAGAATGAGATTTTCAAGATGTTTGTAGAAGAGATGAATATCTGCCAGTGAGTTGATGAGAATGGTGAGAAATGTGAATATGTGTATCTACCATCAAAAGACGGCAATATGTATAAAGTGTTATTACCATCAAGAGATTTTCATGACACATTCAGCGCCATAAGAAACGAGAATGAACACCGATTATCTTTGTCTAATATTATTTCTGTATTACAATTTCACCTTAATTCTTTTACAGATATGATCCCGCTCAAGATGATTGGGAATATAAGTCTGGATTTTGAAAAAAAGCATCAAGGAAAATGATTCAATACTCACATTGCCTTCAAATGCACAAGATCATGGATGACAACAATATACAACTACATAGATATGATTTGAAAAGATGAGGAATCTTCGGTCTTGCTTGAGCAAAGCATAATACAAGAGATTGAAAAATTTAATGAGTATTTCAAGAAAAGATGCAAATTTTGGCGTGGCAAATTGCCAGGAGAAACAAGATATAATGATAGTTTTCCCTGAGTAACTCAGGAGGATATTGAGCAAGGCAACGAGATACTAAGGAAAGTGATAGCATACTTAGAGACGATAAACTCCAAGAGAAAAAACAATGCTTTATTTATTCATCATTAATTTGGACTATTTCCAGCCCCTCACAGAAAAAGTGGATACTATAGAATGATTCCCATTCTACAAATGAGCCACAAAAAAACTTCTGTATGATATCATCATTGATGATATGATGATTTTTGAATGAGTGGATGAGGATGGGGAGAAATACGAGTATATGTATTTTCTTTCTGACAAGAACGAATTACATAAGATGAAACTTATTCCTTCGGAGATACATAGACAATTGAGATATCAGGGATATCGTAGTACTCAGGCCGGATTCATTGCAAGATTCAAAGATATGCTTTCTTCACATATAGATACCATACCTCTTTTATCTATGGAAAATTTCCATAATACACCACTAGACATAAACTACCGCTATTTCAAGTGCAGAGTGAGCCGATTTAGTTGCATTCGAATATGTTTAACAAGCAGTAACTTCAAAAATCTCCTACCAGAGAATGGTGAGATATGTACCGACGTCGACGATTATGTATCGTTTTATAAAAATAGGATAGTTCATTGTGGATTTGGGATCAATCTTGAAACCGGTAAGGATGAGGAAAGTGGACTCTGAAGGATAACTTCTGAAGATATAGGAAAAGGTAATGCAATACTGAGGAAAGTGATAGCATATCTAGAGACAATTGTACCTAATACAAAATCATAATTCTTAATTTTTAATTCTTAATTTTTAATTCTTCATTCCTTCCCATGCGTCCATCATTCAAAAATGTGCAAGATGCTGTAGAGAAACGGACTAAGCAATTCGCTCCAAAGCAGTATTTCCCTTTGGAAGAAATATTTCTCAAAATCACTGAGGAGACCTGAGAAGTAGCGAAAGAGATTAGTCGCCTCTATGCACACAAACGCAAAAAAGGGAAAGGCAGTATGGAACATCTGAAACTAGAAATCGGCGATATGCTTTTCGCCCTTTGTTGTCTATGAAATTCTCAAGGCATAGACTATCAGAAGATCATGGATGAAGTGGACGAAAAAGACTTTGAATGTACGCCTGATGAATCCCCTATCCGTCTTTTCAACGCTGTTGCACAACAAGTGCATGCCGTCATGGCAGAGATATCACATATCATGAATTTCAATTATTCCACATTAAAAACAAACTGACTTAAAGAAAAAATAAAGCTCGCACTTCTATCGACCTGCCGTCTCGGTAACTCGCAAGGCATAGATCTCAATAATGCTGTAGCTGACGCTATAAAAAAATTCGATGGAAGATTAGAAGAAGAAGAAAAAAAGAAAGAATAATATTTTTATTCCTGTATTTTTACCAGTTGGTAGTTTTGTTCCTGGCCATAAATGACCAGGTTGGGCATGTGCCCTGCGATCGCTGACCTGACTCTGTATGCGTGACCGGACAACCCTGTGCTTTAGCGCAGGGCGTTGATATCCCCCTCTTCATGAGTGCCTGGCCATAAATGACCAGGTTGTCCTGTGCAGGGACCGGGTTGTCTACAGAGACTCTCACCATGAGTAGTACTGGTCAGGTCATCGTTTTTCTTGGTGTTTGATATGATTGTTGCTCACATATTCTATAGCGTTTTCTAGATGCCTCTCGTTATCCAGATAGGTATCACTATATCCTACCGCCCACACTGGGCCACTACGCTGCAATGCCTTGTTGTAGAGACGCGCCGAATAGCCCTTCAGCTTTTGAGCAATCCCCGGTATTGATTTTTCATTTCTATCAATCACAAGATGCACATGATCTGGAATAATATTCCCTGCTATGATTTTTATTCATAATTTCTGCGCTTGTTCGTTGAAAGCATCTCAGAGCAATCAGAACTTGCTGATATCGAGTACCAATGGCTCTCTTCATGTCTCCATCGCTGCATTGTATCGTCTCAATGCTATTCCCTCTTTTGGAATACGAGAATATTTGGTCGCAAACGTGAGAAGATGAAACTGACATTCTCCTACCATAAGAACATATCAGTATATAAAATCGAGCCGCCAGGCAACCCCGTCCCTCTGGGTCGGGGCCATTGATATGATAATCGGGGCCATTGATATGACATCGGGGCCATTGATATGACATCGGGGCCATTGATATGATATCGGGACCATCGATAACTATTACCTAGCCATAAATGACTAGGCTGAATCCTGTATTTTCACCAGCTTCCGATGGCCCTTCTTGAGGTCGCCCAAAATATATTTTCCTTCACGTACCCTCTGGAGATCCGTGACATTATATCCTAATTTCTTAAACATCCTCCTGATGTGCCTATTTTTTCCTTCTTGGAGAATGACGTTGTAGAAGAATCATTTTCATCTTCTATTTCTATTGATCATTACTTTGACCGCTTTCAAGATATCTCCGTCATCTTTGACTCCCAGCGTGCATTCTTGTTTCGCTTTGGGTCCAAGCTGTCTATCTAATTCCACCACATATTCTTTCTGGATGCCGTGACTGGGATGTTCATATTCGTGAACCAACTGCGGATCGTCGGTCATCAAGAGCAAACCGTGAGATTCCTTATCCAGCCTGCCTATGTAATACCACTTCTGATATTCATGCGGGAGGATCCTATAGATCGTTTGTTCGTGCGGATCGGATTTTGCGACTACGAAACCTTTGGGCTTATTGAAGAGAAGTAAGGAAGCTGAATGCTGGACCGTAGATGGTTTTGCTTCATCGTTTTTCCCCAGGACTCTGATCTTATCGCCTTCTTGGATCTCGGCAGTGTAAGAATCTACTTTTTGATCATTGAGAAAAATCTTCCCTTGATCTATCATCTGGACAAGTTTTCTACGAGCAATGCTATGGGTCTGTTGAAGGTAGGTTAATAAGCGCATAAGGAAGAGGGTTGTCCTTACAGGATAAAAGAATTGAAGCCACACCCAATGATATGTAGAGACGCATTGCATGCGTCTACGGAGCTTAATACAATTGTGGTGTGTCTGTGGAGGGTTGAGAGTTTATCATTTTATCACTTCATCACTTTATCATTAATAAGAAAAAGAAGAACCCTAGGACCCTTCTTTTATCTTTTTGACAGAAACATTCAATGGTTATTGAAATTATTCTGCAGTTCCAGTTGTAGTTGGAGTTGTAACAGTAGTTGTGTCTACTGTTCCTGTAGCAGCTGTTGTGTCACTAACATCTACGGTTGGAGTTGTAACTTCTTCTACTACGGCACCAGTTTGTTCTGTAACTTCTGGAGTCTTAGTTCCACAACCTGCCAATAGAGCAACACTCGCTCCCAATACAGCCAAAGCTAATAAGTTCTTTTTCATGACAATACTATTTAGCAATATAAAAAATGCGTGTAATGGGATGTATAAGTAAATTATTTATAAATTCAAGCCCTTTATTTCACTTTTTTCTGCAATGTCTCTGGGACAAAAATTAGAAGATTTCTTTGACAACGATCTTCAGAATCGTATAATTTCAATTGCGTTCCATTATGTAGTATTTGGATTAAAAACTCTTGGAACTTGGCGCTTAGAGCTTAGAACTTAGAACTTAGAGCTTAGAACTTAGAGCTTAGAGCTTAGAGCTTAGAACTTAGAACTTAGAGCTTAGAACTTAGAGCTTAGAGATATTATTTTATCTAAGGTCTCCCCTGTCGGGGACAAGTAAGAGCTACTAACTAAGGGCCAGACTAAGGTCTAAGAGCTACTAACTAAGATCTCATTTAAGACTTTACAGACTAAATAAATGTATGGACGATAAGAAGTATGCTCAGATTATAAAAAATTATAGCAGGTTTTTCGTGTTTGTTTTTAAGTATCTCATCGTCTTGATTGCTTTGGTGGTGGTCGTTTTGTTGTTCAAAAATTATTTTCTCAATCCAGCATATCAGTGGGAACACAGTGATCCTTACTTTATTCAGAAGACTAAACTTGTTGGCTCATTTGAAAAATTTCTGAAACAAACTGTCCAAGACAATACCATCCAGATCTATATCTTACAAGGGAAACTCACTACTCAAGATAATTTCATCCTTTCACAGGATAATCTTATCAGCTATAAAGGATTCATCGTACCGCAATATTTCTCTATCGCCACTACCCTACCCGTCAAACAGATTTCATATTTTGATAGTCCCTCTTATGCTACCGGCGAACTCGAGCAAGTCGTGAATAACCTAGTCCTGACGAAAAAATTCACAGTAGACCAAGACCAAAACCAGACTACTCAAATCCCTATCACAAACTGACTTATCAGTAGCTTCAATCTTAAATGTCTCACACAAAATACGATCTATCCGAGCACCTGTGCCTATTATATCCGTAATTTTCTATCATCGTTTTTTGTGTATAAGGTAAGCGATGACTATACAGGACTACAAGAAATTTTTAGTCATCTGCAAGATACTTCATCCTACCGCGCGACATTTTGCGCTGCGATGCAAAAATATGTCCTCTACTCCAATGACAAAAGTGAGGCGCTAAAGTCGATCTTCGATGCCTGCGGCGATACGTATAAAGATTTTTTCAGAAGAATGGAACTTTTTATCAGCATTGAAAATCAACTGGACGACAAATTGCTGACGACAGATGTATATAAAGATCCGCTATTGAATGCATACAAGCTGCTCTCATTTCAGCAGTTATTATACAATGATCTTATCGCACAAAGAATCCAGCCTTCACAATACACGAGCTATATGGATTTCGTCAATCATCTCTTGCAGGAATGAACTATCCCTCATTTCTACTTCGACGAGATCTATCGGTTTAATAATGATTATCTGGATCCTACACTTCAATCAGCACGCTATATTACCACTTTGAGTAGTGATAAAGTAAATCAAATCAGCCAAGCAATGCAGAATATACAGATGCTAAATATAGGCAGTCCCAGTGTCTCCTGACTCAATGATTTGATTGGCAACACATCACTCCTCAGCCCGATGGGGCCTGTCAGTGTAGGCCAAACGATTTCTCCGCAAGATGCGATCATGAAACAATTACAGACTATCTCCTATCTATGAATCACCACCTCAAGCATACACGATAATCAAATTGTCCTGTCTGGATATTTTCTTTTGGACCAGGGGAAGATTCCTACAGCATTACAATTGCTCGCAACGAATGACGCCTTTATCGTCCAAGGTATTGTATTGCCTGGATATCCTACGCTCACTCAGACGCTTCAGGCACTGGTAGACAAACAGAATGTTAGCTTATGAGAGCTCTTTGCATCATTGAGTAAAAATATTTCCCTCTATCAAAATGATAATACGGCATCTTCAGGCACCATCAATCCATGTGACGATATTCGCAGTTTGGAAACGCCATTAGGGATACAAGTCAGTACTTGCACTGTCGACACACTCGTTTTCCAGAAAAATATTAATGGACAAGCCATCACCTACAGCTTCTTGCTAGATAATTGAGCCATCGTGAATATCAGTATCTCCAATGACACTCTACAATCTTATATCCAGAATTTTTTCCAACAAAATCAATACAGCAATCTCAGTGTATTGGATGCCATCAAAAGCATCGTAGCTGCATCTCCCGATGCCTTCAGTACTCCTCACGAAGGGACGACAAATACGTTGGCCGTACTCAGCGATTTTAATAAATATCTCCATATCACTCCCAATGACATCGCTGAACAAAGCGGAAAAATATTTGTAGATTTTACACTGGCTGGCATCGACTTCATCGCTGGATATAAAAATCATGTCCTCGCTCCACGATATTTTAAAGACCTTCTTGTGGATGGGAAACCGTTGATTATCAAGTGATTGAGCCTCAGTCTGGATGACAATCATCAGACCGATATTGCAAATATGAGCAAAGATCCACTGACCTCTATCAAAGGGATTGATCTGGCTGCTTGGCAGAATTATATGAAACGTTAAACGGTAGATGAACGGTTGTTAAACAGTAGTTAAACGAATGGCCTTTATTATTTTTATAGCCTTATGTGAAGTGTTTTTGAAGATTTAGATGTTTGGAAGCTCTCTAGAACTCTAACAAAAAAGTTATGAGCAATCTTCTATGATCCAAAATTTAAGAACTATTCATTCCAAGATCAGATTATGAGAGCGAGTCTATCTGTAGGCAATAATATTGCTGAATGACGTGAAAGATGAAGCAATAAAGATTTCATTAAATTCCTCTATTATTCGAAATGATCAATTGGTGAGGTAAGAAGCATGCTTTATTCGGGACTAGATTTCGGATACATCACTGAAGTACAATTTAATGAATTTTATAAAGAGTGTGTTAATCTATGAGTCAAAATCAATAATCTCATAAAAGCATTATGATAAAAAATGTTAAACGGTCGTTAAACAGTAGATAAACGGTAGATGAACGGTGGTTACAATTAAGCAACAGTTTATCGCGAGCAAATGCGAGCGTTTATCGTGAGCGAATGCGAACGTTTATCATGAGCTTGTCTGCCTTAGGCAGGCGAATGCGAATGTTTATCTCTTCATCCAGCCGATGTACAAAAGATTTACCCTCGAAGAATTGAAAACTGTCCAAAATAATTTTGTGAGTAATTTTTATAGTATCGTCAAAAAAGAACACTGCATGATGACGATGGATTTTTTTAAGAAGATCTTCAAGGAGGGTGAAGATGTCTATTATTTCAATAGGTGAGAAGCCATATTTAGATGTAGCCAATTGCCTAATGAAGATCTCGTCTTGATGGATGAAAGAGAGAAAGTACAACTTGTCCTTGATGAACAAGGTAAGAGAGATTTTCAGAATGTGATCAAAAATTATCTTATCAAAAAAGAGAAAGTGAATGGACAGAAATCCATCGAAAATATTTTGTTGGATGCGTTCCAGTCTGGCGTCTTGAGCAATATCTTGGGCAAGTCATATCTCGTCTATGATATCGAGACTATCTGAAGTCTGGATGATCTTTCTCAGATGAAGTTTACCCTTGCATATTCTATGGAGCCCAATAGTCAAAATAAGATGACCTATGAATATATCGATCCCAATAATCTCGATAGCTTTGTACAGAAAATGCTGGACTTCGACGGCTATATCGTCTGATACAACAATATCTGGTTTGATAACCCCGTGTGTATCTTCAACACGGAAAGATGACCGGAAGATTTACAAAAGCTGAATGAGAAAAGTATCGATCTGTATGTCCTCATCCACGCATTGACAGGGAAAAGGATGTGATTGAATAAGGTATCTGAAGCCCTTGTGGGAGTAAGTAAGACTTTGGAGTCTGGCGCCGAAGGAGAAGTCTTGTATCAGAAATATTTGGAATCTGGCGATGAAAAACATCTCGAGACATTGAAACAGTATTGTAAAAATGATGTGAGAATGACGGCTCTCGTCCTCCTGTATCTCATGTATTATAAAAAGGTATTTATCGAGGAAGAAGAGATTACCTTTACTTTGGAAGAAGTGATCGAAAAAGCAAACCGTGAAATCAAAGAAGAAAAATGATGAAACTCTCAGCAGAATATCTTCGAATAGAATATCCAAATATTCGAAGTCGAAATTTACAAAACAATTTGAAAATTTTAAAATTTATAAATTCTTGATTTGTTTGGAAAATTTAAAATTTGAATATTCGAAAATTTTTAATTCCTCTTCTTTCTATGACAATCCAAGACGATCTGAAAGAATTCTATGATGCTGAAGCTGTGAAGTACGCCCAGACCAGAGAGAAATACTGGACCGAGGCGAAACTTTTTCTCGATGAAATCGAGTCCAATGAGAAGAAGACTCTTCGCATATTGGAATTTGGATGTGGTGGCGGAAGACTTTTGAAACAACTTGCAGAGATTGAATGAAAGAAAATACAGTACATCGGAGTGGATCTTTCTGAAAAGCTTCTGAAGATCGCAAAGAAGCAGATCAAGCCTACAAATAAGCACATTACCTGTACTTTTGTCTGTGCGGATATCTTAGAATATATCAAAACGTGTAAGCAGGAAAACTTTGATTACATTATCGGGATCGCGAGTTTCCAACACATTCCCAGTCAGAAAGAACGTTTTTATCTGATGAAGAGTTTTTACAGACTGCTGAAATATGAGGGGAAGATCATACTCACGGATTGGGCTTTCTCATCACGGTTTCTGAAAAAACATCAGAAAGAGATGATCAAAGCATTTCGACAATATCTTTTTACTCGAGGACAAAAAAGCTGGAGAGACATTTTGATCCCACGAAAGGCCAAATGAGGTGTATTTTTTAGATTTTATCATATCTTCTCATTGAAAGAATTGCGCACATTAAATACATTGAGTGGATTTTTGGTGAAAAAACTCTATTATATGGACGCAAAAGGCAAAGAAACAAACGATCGGAAAGAAGCAAAAAACACGATCCTGATAGGACAAAAGTCTGTATTTACTGGATCCATGATGGAGTAATTTTTATTTTATAATATATCGTCTATGAAAAAATTATCTTTTGTGCTCGGAGCACTTGGACTGCTTTTGCTCGCAGGATGTGGAAGTAAGACAACGACACCTACGACCACCACTACCGCTACGTCAGCGACCCAGACCTATACAAACGCATCAGGATTTAGCGTACAATATCCTGGAAATCGAACCTATCAAGAAAATGTGTATGGATCTATGGTTATGTTCTTTTCGCCCCAAGGTGGCAGTGGAGATAAATTTAAAGAAAATCTTGGTATCGTAAGTGAGACGCTCCCTAGCGATATGACAGTAGATGAATATTATGCATTGGCAAAGCCTCAGTTGCAACAGATCGTAAAAGACTATACCGAACTTTCAAACGCAAATATTACTCTCGATGGGCTCACTGCGAAGAAAATCATCTATCAAGGGACACAAAGTACTTATAAGTTACAACGAGAGCAAGTATTTTTCATCAAGAATAAAGTGGCTTATGTATTGACCTACACTGCTGTGGCAGATACCTTTAATGATCGGAGTAAGGACGCAGAAAAGATTATCAATAGTTTTAAAGCAAACTAATAATTTATCATTGTTTCAATTATGAAAGCCCCGAATGGGGCTTTTCTTATTGATCTAATGCTCGCATAAAGATCGCTGAAGTTTGTCCCACATTGAGAGATTCCTTGATTCCTTTCATGGGGATATGGACGACTTCGTCAACGATTTTCAATGTGGAATCCAATACACCATCCACTTCATTTCCGAAAACCACAGCGATGCTGCGATCCGACTTTTTCATCGAATCTAATGATGTCGATGACTTAGTAATCTCAGCAGCTATAACCATATAATTTTCTTTCCTCGCTTGCTCTATCGCATCGGCAGTAGAATCGAATTGTTTCAATCAGACAGAATTTTCAGCGCCAAGAGAGGTTTTGACGACCTTGATATTTTCCAGTGGAGAAGGCGTATATCAGCTCAATCGGACTTGCCGTCATAAGGCATCGGCAGTACGGATGATATTGCCGACATTGTATGCAGAGCGAATATTTTCTAATATCACTACGTTCATATTGCTAGATGACAAGAATAAAATCGAGTGCAGAGTGTAGAATGTAGAGTCCTTCGACTTCGCGGAGGATAAATGCAGAGGTATGGATTCTTCTATAAAAAAAACTCCGACCCTCTGAACTATGCACTATAAACTACACACTCCATTCATTACCCATTTTTTCCTAAAAATCAATAAGGGTTGAATTAATCGCCCACAAAACTACAAGTGATTTCGTCATTTAAACATTTTAACACTTCATCATTCTTCATGTGAGTCACTGCACTTCTCGCGACCTACATCACTGCATTCATCCAGCACACCTGATATATCACTGTCTTTCTATGAATGATGATGGAGAGTATGATCTTGCCCGTACCAAGTGAGGCGATCATGCCCTTTGCTGGATTTCTGATCGCGATGAAACATTTTTCTCTCTCACGAGTGATCATCATCAGTACCCTGTGAAGCATCTCCGGATCTCTGATATCCTACGCCATCTGATATTACTGAGGCAAACCTTTCATCAGGAAATTCTGAAAATATTTTTTGTTAGATCAAGAAGAGCTCCAATCTACGGAAAAGTTTTTCAAAAAAAGGGGGCCTATTACGATTTTTGTCAGTAGATTTATCCCAGTCGTGAGGCATCTTATCTCTCTACCTGCAGGGATGGGGAAAATGAATCTGACACAGTTCATCGTGTATACCGTGATCGGAGCAGGACTACGAAATACGTTTCTCGCACTCGTCGGAATATATCTGAAACAAAATCGATGACTGGTACTAAAATATAGTCATACAGTAGATATGGTAATGCTGATCATCATTATCTTGCTCATCGCATGGTTTGTGTATCGCCAGATCGGAAAGAGGAAGAGAATCATGAAAAATAAGGGGGAATAGAAATAATAATGTAAGACTGAGTAGTGCTTCGCGAGGAAAATCGAGGAATACTCTAATTTGAATATTTGATCATTCTAAAATTGTTTTGTAAATTTTAAATTCGAAAATTTGAAAATTCCAATGATAATTGGCCTCGCTCCTATGGACTGATATACTGATTGTGCCTTTCGCCAGATCACGAAAGAGATTTTCTTGAAATATGGAGAGAAAGAAAAATATGATTTCGTCTTATGGACAGAATTTATGAATGCCGATGGCTATATTATCAATCCTCCCGGCGTCGCGAAACACCTGATGACAACTAATGAACAAGCGCCTGTCATCGCGCAAGTATTTTGAAGTGATGAAAAAATGCTGATGAAATGTTTCGATGATATTCAACAAAAATACTCCATGAATTGAAAATTAGAAATTGAAAATTGAAAATTTCTCTGATGATTATCCAGGCAAGAAGATAACACACAGCATGCTTTTTTCTCCTGACTAGAACTCAATCTCTGATGTCCTGCTAAAAATGTCATGTGCTCCTGATGATGAAGTGCCTTGCTTAAAGATAAAGAAAAAACCTTGATGATCATTAAAAAGCTGGCGAAGATCCTCGAGATCCCTCTCAGTATCAAGACGAGAACCGGACTAAATGAAGATGATAAAGACAAGCAGATGGAATTTCTTCTCGAAGCAAGCAAATATGTTTCGATGATTACGATCCACTGAAGGACAGTGAAGCAATGATATACTTGAGAGAGTAAGCGGGATTTTGTGTATGAATTGAAAAGAAGAGTTACAAGGAGCAGGGAGCAGGGAGCAGGAAGCAGGGAGCAGGAACCTGTAACCTGAAACTTGAAACCTGTAACCGCCTGCAAGATCTTAGGCAATGGAAGCATTCACTCCTATCAAGATATTGAGCTTATGAAAGGCGATCTCGACGGCATCCTCATCGGTCAATCCGCCATTGGCAATCCCCGAATTTTCACTCCCCATATCCCAGATAGCAATGAGCTGAAAGAAACGATATTGAGACATCTCGATCTGATGATCGCATATGAATATTATTATCAATCACAGAAAGAAAAATTTGATGGGACACTTACTATGCCCAAAGAAAAAGATATTGATACAATAATTAGCACATTATCCAAACCTATCGTTCCATCGCTTGTCCTCCACCAAGGAGGGTTCCAAAACCCATTGTTCCAACAAGCTATTGTGATAGCATTTAGAAAACATCTTTTCCAATACATCAAATGAATCCCTTGATCCAAAGAGCGGAAAGAGAAGCTGACTCAGATCAAAGATTACGAGACCCTCGTGGAAGAGATTCAGAAGTTTTTGTAAAATCTAGACACGTATCTCTAATGAAAAATCTTTATTTGCAAGCATTCATCTTTTTTTCTTATCGATAAGATGGATTCATGTTTCATTCATATGGACCTCTTGAGATTGATTTTCAAACTTTTGCACAAAACTAGATGAGTCTTTAGAAAGATAAATCCTTAATGGATCATTTCCACCGATGGATAGTGCTCCTTGATGGAAAGCATCCCATTTCATCTTACTAAAAAGCACACATTCACTTGGACTCTTTATTCGCAAGATAGCATCAGAAGGGAGAGTCAACTGAGAAGAGAGTTCCTGAGTCATTGGGATTTTTCACTTACATTTTTTTACTTGTATAATTCATTTCGAAGGTTCTTTATTTATTTTCTCTAATAACTCCTGATAAGACCCATCAGCTTTATTGCAAAGGAATTTATATAAGTCGGGGTATTTTTTGTAATTTTCGTGATATTCTTTCTTGGGAGTTAAGATCAAATGCTTGTGAGTAGCCTGAGAAAGTTGATTGAGCTCATCTAATTCTTTTTTATCCATAACTTCAGCAAGAGGTTTCACTTCTCAATCATCTCTGACGAGGTATTGTGTCCCCGGTTTAAATGCAGGGACTTCAAGATAAAATACTGGTATGTGTCCACCTACTTTCCTCTTCAATGCATCCATCTTCTCAAACGTAGTTATTCTGTTATCACAGATATGCACATCAAAGTATTCATAGGTTAGAACGGGATCATGATCTATGATCTTTTTTTCGTAAAATTCAGCCATTGAAAATTCATTGATAGTTAATCCTCCTGCATTCATTCATTTCTGTAAATCTTGTAAGGTGAGATGTCATTTCTCTACCAAATATCCCAACATCAATCCAAAATATTCTTCTCTACTTCGGAGGTAAGGATTGAGATAAATCAGGTTATGCATATGGGCTCTCACAGAAAGGAGATCTTCCAACCTTTTTGTATTTTCAAATACAATCTTATACTCACCATTATCTTGAGTGAGAGAGATTTCCATAATGATATCAGCGAGACGGGGGTCCTTCTTGATAATTTTTTGGATCTTTTTACCATGGCTATCATCAGACACATTGAGCGACTCCTCTGGACCAACAGACATATAAGCATCTCTGGCAGTATACGCCAGTCTATCTGTTATATCAATGATCTTACCTATAAGGTCTTCATTTTTGATCCATGATTGAAGCTGATCTACTGATATATTCCAGTGCTGCTGAATATATGCTGATTTCTCGGGATAATATGCCATATATTTAGAGAAGCCTGTTTCTTCTTTAAGCTGAGGAAAAAATTTCATAGTCAAATCTCCAAATGCTGGCGTAGCAATATCATGCAAGAGAGCTGCAAGGACTGCCTTTTGTATCTTCTCTTCAGGGAATCTATTATTTCTCATGATAATCTCTGTATTCACTGCCGTGTCTAAACTGTGCATCAGACGGTTATGATGATGGATATGGAGAGTATGCTCTCCAATAGGTTGAAGATCCACACCATATTGAAAAAGTCCCGCAAGTTTTTTCCGAAAAGCAGAATTATGCGAGAGAATATGATAGGGATTATTTATACCAGGGACATCTTTAGCATCATGCTGAGTTGCAATATCACCTGTTTGCTGATCGGCATCTGGCACTGTCTCGGGATCTCCTTTTATAGCTTTGTGTGGATATACATTATTTTCTACTCCATCATCTTTGATGATATAATGAGTGATACCTGAATACGGTTTTGGCATAATAGGATAATCTTCTATGTCATTTAATATTTCGGAAAATCCTGTCGACTCAAGTGCTGCCAATTTTTCTAGGGGTATATTAAGAGCATTCTGAAGTTCCCATTTGTATCAGTCCAGACACTTTGGGTCCGTGATAAGATGTAGGTAGGGTGACTCCAAATGGAATGATTGCTGTGAGCGCTCTATTTTTCTCATATAATTTTCGACAGATTTATTCATAGAGAAAATGCAAAATAAACTTCTTCTCTTATATATATTTACTCACAAAAGTCAATCTGATTTACATGTATAACTGGCTCGCCATGATGGTTTCCACTCACAAAGGAAGGGAGTGATAATAGTCCGGATATATTCTCAATCATCGAAAGAAGCCTCTTGGCCCCCGGGCGCCAATTTCTCTTATAATAACCTCAATGAGCCACTATTGGCCTCTTTGCACCCGGGTGAGAAGTAGAAACGAAGAATCCCTTGAAATACTGCTGGCGAAACAATATAGAGGGTGTTCCTTTCTCCTCTTTCGCTTACCCCATCCTATCATGTGTTTTGCAAAAGCGAAGAGGAGAAATCTATATATTATCCCGGCTCATTTTTTGAGCCAGAAGGTGGTCCGCCTATTTGGGCCACCTTTCTTCTTTATAGTTATTGTCAAGAAATTGTGTCTATCTGCCTTTTTGATGAATGGCGGGAAATCTCCATTGCAAAATTCAGCATATTTTACTTGACATAAAGACGGTAAATCAGTATAGATGTCTTTCTATCCCGGGTGTTGTTCCTCGGAGATAGAATATATTATACGCCGGATCATTTTCCTTTCCGGCGTCCTTATTATCTTTTTGAAGCGGCTCGCTTATCTTGAGTCGCTTCCTTTTTTTTATTTTTTTTTCGCCTAATAATATTGATCAATAATATTTTGATTCTCCATGTGTTTTTCTTACAATCCAATACATCGGCAGGTCCTCAGTTTATCTTCTGCAATCTTCTGTTATGAATTACGAACGCTTCCAGCACCAATTACCAATTACAAATAACCAATTACCATTGGAGAAAAGTATTTTTCTTGTTAATATGACGCAAGAGTTAAATCCCTATTTTTCTCAGTTGACGCTCAGAGGGATAGAGAAATATTTGAGGCAAGGAAAAAAGATCTGAATACTTGTAAATAAAAAGTGATATTCCAATGGCATCATTTGTCAGACTTGTGGCCACATCCCTCAATGCAAGAAATGTTCTGTCAGTATCAGTTATCATAAGATCTCCTCAGGAGAAACGATCTGACTCTGTCATCTGTGTAAGACTCAATACACCGTTCCGACTTCCTGTTCACAGTGTGGCTCGAGCAAGGTCAAAGAATTCTGAATAGGAACTCAGAAAGTCGCAGAATTTCTCAAGAGTGAGTTTGCTGTCGACGCATTGATTATCGAGTCCGAAAGTGTGAATTCTCCGAATAAAATTTGTAGACTCCTCTGAAAAATCTGAAAAAGCCCTGGATCAGAAATCTGAGAAAGAGCTGAAGAATCTGACAGATCGGCAGTAGGCGACTCCTCAGATGTATCAGACGATATCTCAGATTTATCAGACAATTCTGCAGATCTATCAGCCCAAATCATAATTTGAACATCACTTCTCGCCACTCCTATCAAGGATTATGTTTTCGATCTCATCATTTTCCTCAATGCAGACCTCGGATTAAACATACCAGACTACACGTCCGCGGAGAAGAATTTCTACTTCCTGTATGAGACGTTCATGAAACATCAGACAAAACATTTTATCGTGCAGAGTTTCAATCCTGATCATTATAGCGTTCGCAATGCCTGCAAACTGGATAAGAAAGCCTTCTATGAAGTGGATAATGTCTTCAGGAAAGAAAATAATTATCCTCCTTTCGCAGAGCTGTGTGTGATCTTGTACAAAAATGAAATCGAAGAGACGATGTTTACCAAGGTCGATCTCTTGCATAAGGAGCTCCTCTATCTCAAAGAAAAGTATGAGCTGAAAGATATCGAGATTTACTCCACTCCTCCGCTGATCTACAAGATGTTTGGGAAGTATAGATACAACATCATCTTGAAAGGCCCCGGACTCAAGCATTTCATGGACATCGTCTATCCCAAATTGAGATTAGCGGCTAAAGGATTTAAAGTGGACTGGATGGCTGAATCGATAGTTTAAAATTATTTATACTTGACTTTTTGTATATAATCACTATCAAAGTGACGTTTTATTTTTTTGTATTTATGAAAATGAGTGATGTTTCAGCAGAGAAAAAAGGTTCATTTAATATTTGGGAATCGAGTGGTTGTGGTAGTTGGATGTCTCAACAAGGGATTACATGTGATGCAGTATTCAAATTTTTGAAAACAAATTTGAAAAACACAGAAACCGTTGTCGTCCACAATACTTCTGATAATACCGCTCAAATCGTCGGGAAAAAAGATGCTGATGGCAGAAGGACTACCGAGAAATATGATGCCTTGAAAAAATTAATGACAGCGGAAAATTTTAAAGAAGGAACCATTTTTGATATTGCAGAAATCTTTTCGGACGAAGTGTCAGCGAACGAAATAGGAGAAACTTTCACTCCAGGTGAAATTGCATCATTGAAATGAACAAAGTCTCGTGGGTTTACTCAGCCATATAATCAACAAGTGTATTTCCCGAGATAAGATGTGTTATCCCCTGCATATAAATGCTGACGGACAAAATTGTCTCGAATCCTTTTATCTTCTTGTAATAGAAGATGCTGCAAATGAGTCCTCAAGAATTTAAAAAAAAGATTGAAGCATATACTCGAGCGAATATTCGTGATGTTACAGATCAGACAGCACAATGTCTCATGGACGATCTTTTTTCGAATCCGCCAAGTATGTTTCCATTATTTTTTGTAAGACGCGAAACAGAGAGGACAGTCGTGCAAAAAATCGTATGAGGGGATAGGGATGTTGAAAGAGTGCGTAAGCGATCTAAAGAAAGATTCGGAGGATGGACACGAGGTGTTATCCTCAAAGAAAAGCAACTTGAGAAAGCTAATGTTATTTGTCAGTAAGATAATTTTTTTGAAAAAAATCTCTCGAGGAAGTGATGATCCTTGAGATTTTTTTTATTGGTGGAATTTTGGAGATTGAAAATGATAGTATTTTATACTGCACCGCATTGAATATCATTGTATGCCGATAGATAAATCTATTTTTTGTGGCGGTGCAGTACGAACGAATACAATCTACATAAGGATTTACATATCTGTGTTTTGTCCGTAAGATTTTCACGGCTTGTACTACAGGTTGATATATATAATCTTCATGCGATTTATCTCGCTTACGACCTGTGCATCTACGCATAAACTAGATTTTGCTATTTTGTCAAGCCGAAATGGCGGTCTGCTAGGATTGTTTTTGATTATTATCAGCTTCTGGATATAATTAAATTGGCTTAAAGCTTAAGGCTGAAAGCAAAAGGTGGAAATGTTGGAGTGTGGAAATGTTGGAATATGGATATTACAGTGCAAATACCCTGTCATCAACTCTAAATTCCAAAGTCTAAGGTCTAAGTACTACTCTCTAAGAGCCATTTAATTCTTTACCTTGCAAATACTCTCGATGTTAACAACTGTAAACAACATAGTCTACGACGCTAAATACGCGACACAAATACAAGCCAAACCGGTGTCCAAACCTGCAAATTCTTCGGTCCCTCAAAAAGATGGAAAGAAGCGTTTTACGTTCTTAGATGGATTTTTCCGCAAATTATTTCCCAGTCTTTTCCCTGCGAAACCCGGCACTGTCGATGCCGCCGGAAAAGAAATCAAACCGGAAAATGTCGCGATCAAAGATCAAGAGCTGAGAGATCAGGTGAAATATATTTTGGAATTGCCTGATGATCAATATAGCGACGATAAGCTGACCAGTAAGATCAGACAATATATCGTGAGCACAGAGAAACAATACAATACCGTTATCGCAGACTACAAGTCACATATCTCTCCTTCGTATCGAGAGTTTACACCTGTGCGTTACAATATTTCAGGGCTCTTTGGCAAGAGTTATTATGCGCAGAGTTATCCTTCGTACATCGATGCATTGTGGACGAGAGATATTTTGTGATTCCACGCAAAACGAGATATGAGCTGGTTTATCTATCCAGAAGATGATAGCGCGATCCAGACGATGCTGAAAAATAGAGCGACTCAGCTCAAGGCTGAGATCAAAGATGCTGCTGCCAAAGGCATCACGATGGATGTAGAAGTAGAACAACAATACAGAGACGTGGAGATGATCAGAGAAAAACTCACGACGCGTGAAGAAAGATATTTTGAAAGTTCGATGTATATCAACCTCTACGAAGAAACTGAGGACAAGCTCAAAGAAGAAGGCAAGAAGGTAGAACAAAAAGTCGCATGATATGGGATCAGACTCAAAAATGCTATCCAGAGGATGGATGAAGGATTTAATTCTGGACTACCCATCTGCGTGGATGATCTGTGAATTACGAGAAGTGCAGTGACCTCTTCATTGGCAGGAAGTTTTCCGTTTATGTCGAATGATCTCGTAAGTACAACCTGAATCTTGTATGGACTCAATCTCCAGACCGGCGGATTGGTTATCTTTGATAGGTTTGACTTTAAACTTCCGAATATGAATAGTGTGATATTGGCCACTGCTGGTGCCGGAAAATCGTTCACTGTGAAATTGGAAGCACTCAGATATTTGATCAATGGAATCCCTGTGATCATCATCGATCCTGAAAATGAATATGAGCAACTCTGCAAGAAAGTGGGAGGGACCTATATCAATATCTCGACAAATTCTCAGCAGTTTCTCAATCCTTTCGATATCCCACCCAAGATCGAAGATGTAGATTATGGCAAAGGAGATCTTCTGAGAAGTCAGATCATGAGTTTGATCGGCATGATAAAGATTTTGATCTCTGGATGTACTCCTGAAGAAGAAGCAGTCTTGGATAAAGCATTACAGAACACTTACAATCTTAAATGATTTTCTTTTGATACCACAGAATATGAAGGCAAACAACCGCCTCTGATGGGCGATCTCATGAATGTCTTGGAAGGAATGGAAGGCGGAGATAAATTAGCATTGAGATTGAGTAAATATGTCACGGGAACGTTTTGAAAATTATTTAATAATTACACCAACATCGATATCAATAGTCAGATGACCGTTTTCTCTATCAGAGATCTGGAAGATGCGTTGAAGACTCCTGCGATGTTTAATGTCATCAATCGGATCCGGACCAAAGTCAGATCACAGAAAAAGCAAAGATTCCTGGCCTGTGACGAGGCGTGGATTATGCTCCAGCATGATATCTCTGCAGAATTTCTTTTCGGGATCGTCAAAAGAGCAAGAAAATATGGATTATGAGTCACTACCGTTTCTCAAGATATCGAAGACTTTGTCAGGAG
>CAIXFE010000003.1 GCA_903918675.1 uncultured bacterium | reverse complement strand
GAACAAGTGAAGATTATCCCAGTCGCTGAGCCGTTTATTGGATATGCCGAAGATGTAAGATCCAAGATGCATGATGCATGACTGAGAGTAAGTGTAGATAAAAGTGATGATTCTTTCAGTAAAAAAATTAGAAATGCTGAGCTCATGAAAATCCCTTACATTGTCATCGTGGGTGAAAAGGAACAAGGAGCCCAGACACTTTCGATCAGAGAATATAGGAGCAAGAAACAATATGAGATTGGCGTGGATGAGTTTATTGGGCAATGCGTGAAAGAGAATAAAGAGAGGAAATAAAGTTGGAAAGTGGGAAGGTTGGAGTGTTGAAGGGTGGATGCCATGCCATAAGGCAGCTGACAATGGATATTGTCAGCATATACAATTGAGTCTCACAGCGATTGAAAGTTGAGGGTAGAAAAAACAAAAATCAAATGATCAATTTTTTATTTTCATCCGTCGACAATCATGTGATGAGCAGAGACCCTACAGGACGAGGAAAAATATCCTGAAACGGAGAAGAAGATCGAGAACGTCAAAAAAAATCTGCTAGCATATTTTGATACCGATTATATCAAAGGGCTTTTCGCTACATCAAAAGCTGACTTCAAGACCGTCGCATCTGAGGGAGAATATACCACTACAAAGCTTAATGGTACCAAAGAAACCGAAGTCCGGAGCTCTTTTTGGATTCTCGGAGAGAGTGGGAAGAAGTGAACAGAATATTCCAAGCGTCATATAAAATGATCCACCGACGAAAAATATACCTATTTCAAAGCATGGCCAAATAGCGATCTGGAAGAAAAAATCGATGAAACAGAATATACTACAGCGCTCACAAGCGCCAATGAAATTCAAAAAAATAAGACGCTAGAAGATACTAAGACATTTCTAGAAAAGATAGATACGATGATCGTTATCATACCTCATAAAAGATGGAAGTATTGAATAGATGATGGAAATGCGTGAATAACTGCTGGAAGTGAGCGAACAGCAACTGGAAGTAATTGAACAGATATTAAAAATATCTCATTATATAGGGCGCAAACCAATACTATATATGTGCCAGATACGGTCTCTGAATTAAGTCTAGCACATGAGATTATGCATGCACTACAGCATAATTTCCATTGGACAAAGAATTTACTTGCCCTCAATGATGGCAAGATTACATGAGTCTCCAAGGAACTTTGGACTAAATTTTTGCAACAGGAAAATGGCTATAATGAGGATATTACGTATCAGAAAGATTCCCTCTTGGAGGATGATCGTTCTTGACAAGAACTGGCTTGAGAGCTTGAAGCATTGAAAGAGGAATATAAAGGAAATCTCCAGGATAAGGAATATCTCAAAGAATCAAAAATGATAGAAAAAGCGATTACATCTCTGAATAAACAAGAACTGAAAGACAAAAATCTTTTGACCGCATATAAAGATGCGAAAATAAATGTGGATACAGAATTAGATGAAAAATATAAAAAGATCTCTGTATCTGATACGGAGTTTCACGCTAGACTTTTTGAATTGAAATATGCTTGCACGTTGTATCTATGAGTGAAGTTATGAGATCCGATTACTTTGGATGATATTGATCAGCTCAAAGAAAATGAACAATATTTAGCAGATAATAAAGACACCTACGACTTTATTGATTATGTCAGATTCATTGATAAAGAAATGACTGCAGAGCAAGATCCTAAGGTACGTCTCAAACTCTTTGAAGATAGACTGACTGTCTTGACTGCATTGCTTGAGCTTGCGAATAATGATCTCGTTATGAATGACTCAACTCCTTGAGAACAACCGATACAAAAGGCATAATTTTACTTCCTTTCCCTACCGACCATGTGAGGACCAGAGACACTGCAAGACAATGAAAAGTATCCTGAAGCGGAGAAGAAAATCGCTAACGTCAAAAAAAATCTGCTAGCATATTTTGATACTGATTATATCAAGGGGCTTTTTGATACGTCTAAGGCCGATTTTAGGTCGATTGAAGAGCAGGAAGAAGTCAGCGACACCAAGCTAAACGGGAAAATAGAGACTACTACACAATCCTTTTTCTGGGCACAAGGAGAAAAATATTACAAGAGACACATCAAATGAGATCCTGAGTCGATCTATAGATATACTAAATGACAAGCCGAACCTCCATACTTGGAGGAAAAAATCAGCGAGAAAATCTATAATGATACTCTTGCAGGCGCCAATGAAATCCAAAAAAATAAGACTCTGGCAGATACACAAACTTTCATCAAGAATATCGATTCCATCGTAGTGATTGCTCCACGTCGCCAATGGGATAATTCTCAATATGCTGAAGACAATGGCACATATAGTCCTGGAGATAATAAGCTCTATTTCCCAGATGATGTAAACGAACTTACTGTCGCACATGAGGTCATGCATGCATTACAGTATAATTGCCATCGAACTAAGAATTTACTTACCCTTAATGATTCCAAGATCACTCCTGTCACTAAAGAGTTATGGAATAAATTTCTCCTGCAGTATAATAGTTATAATGCTGACATCAAAGATATAGAAGAAGCTCGTCTAAGGTACAAAGAGTTTTGACAAGAAGAAGAGTGAGAACTTGCAAAGTTGCAAGAGGAATACAAAGATAAACTGCAAGATAAAGATTATATCAAAGGCTCCAAAGAAGAAAAAAAATTAATTAATTTTTATAATAAAAAGGTCACGAAAGTTGATAAAGAACTTGCTAAATATGACAAGAAGAAAACACAGAGAGACAGTAAATTAGAGGTAGAGTATAAAGAGACTACTTTCTCTGAACCAGAATTTCATGCTTATGTTTTTCAACTGAAATACGCTTGTTCACTCTATCTCTGAATAAAGTTATGAACTCCCATTACTATGGACGACATCGATAAACTCAAGGATAATAAGGATTATGAGAAAGATTCAACTAATATTTTTGATTTCATAAAATATATAAAATTCATTGATCAGGAAATAACTGAAGAAAAAGATCCTAAGATACGTCTCGAACTCTTTGAAGATAGATTGACAGTATTGACGGAATTGCTTGATCTCGCGAATAATGATCTCGTCATGAACGATGTAAGTCCTAAGGAGAATAAAGTGGTAGAAAGTGCATAAGAAGAGGGGGGCAAAGGATATAAAGGCGCAAAGGGTATAAAGGATTTATATTATCCGCCTTTTTTCTCTTTCTAACCCTTGCACCTTTCAAACCCCTTAAAAAAACCCACTTCACAGCGAAGCAGGGTATTTTTTAATTTTTAATTTTAAATTTTTAATTCTTTTTATATAACTCAGCTAATCTCTTATGCTTCTTGTACGATGCCATATAATGAAATTTCAAGATCAATGCGATGCCGAAGAGGATCCGTCCAAGGGCAGCAAAAACGGAGACGAAGGTCAGACCTTTTGTTTGATCTGGTGCTGCTCCATGAGTATCAGTAGAAGGAACAAGCCCCGCTAAGTCACCTGTATCACAGGCTAATTTCTGCATGATAGAAGTTACCGTTCCTTGTAGCCCCACATCTGAGGAGACATAAAAGCCTTGGAGCGCAGTACATTCTTCACTAGAGCCGAATAGTTTGCTAGCTCATCTCGCCATTTTTCTCAAGGTCATAGGATCGATATTGTCTTCCAAAACCAGTCCGGTGGCGGTCTGAAATTGGAATGATTCAGCTGTCGTATTTGGTCATCCATAGACTTGCTTGTCGCCTATGCTGATTTTTAGATTGATCTTCTTATTCACTCCGAGCCAATTTTGTGGATAGAATGTCAGATAATCTCCCTTTCGTTGAAGATTGACCATATCAGCAGTATAGAGCTGCCCATCGAGAAGAATCTGGACACTACTGGGATCAATACCCTTGCCTGTATCTTTGATCTCAAAAACAAAAGACTGATCTAAGCTCACTCTTGCTGTAGGATCTTTGGGATAAACTAAGGAGACACTTGGAGCGATCACATCTGGATCACATTCTGGTACCTGAGCGAAAGCCATAGGCAAAGTTTCATTCAATGAAATATGTTTTCCATTGGAGACTGCATAGGATCATGTGTCTATCAGCCATTCACTGGATGTAACGCCCGTCGAACTCTTGAATGAAATATTGAACAAGGGAGTACTCTGCGCACTGAGCGTAGGATTGCTTATGTCGAAAGTTACGGTATCATATTCTATTTTATAGTCTGCAGGAGTAGTGTCTGAATTTACGACACGAGAGATCGTGATGTCAGCGGGATTGTAGCGCATCACGAGATGGATTTCACTCACGTTTTTATCTGTCCCTTCCCAAGAAAATTGGGTATCTTGATCGCAGCCGGCATGGAATGCATCCACAGGCTGAAATCTAGCATCGGTATAGAGCGGCTGCATCGTCACATTCATCCCAAATGCTGGAAATGCGAGGACCCCTATGAGTAATACGCCGAGAGAAATGATTTTTTTGCTAGTCATTAGCACGAAGTTAAAATGTTAAAGAGTTGAAGTGTTAAAGTGTTAAAGTAGATTATCTCTGCACTCAATTATATTCCAAATGATCCAAAAATGCTAAAAAGTACCCTAATCAAGGCTGATTTCCTTAGACAGGCAAGGTGAAGATATGATTTATTATTTACTTTTTCCGGTTTTAAGATGTTATCTCGCAATATAGAGACAGGGATATGCATCATCCAATCAATCCTCATAGTTAATGATCCCGCCATAATCCTTATGAAATTGGAAAAACTGTGGATTCCCTTTTGGGGAAATGGATGTTGTGCCTAGATATCATATTTTATTATCGGCACATAAATGACCTTGATTCTTATGGGAAAATACTCTCCCCGACAGAGATAGATTTAATAATTTTCAAAAAAATTCTCATCATTTATATAAAGTATTATCTTTATAATTTTTTGATAATGCTTGTAGAGCTCGTTGAAGATGATAAAAAGTTATAGCTTCCTTTCCTTGCAACTCTAATTGTGCTCTTTGTTGAAATGTATTGAAAAAATATTCTGTAGTCCCTTCATGTATTGCCTTATATATTCCCTTGGCATTACTTTCATATACATTATTTGCGTTGGGCATAACTTCAAATTTTACATCGGGGACTAATTTATTTTTAGAAAAAGGAATTCAATTTATGACTCTTGCTTGATCCGTATACTGTATGACAGGCCTTAACTTCTCTATAATCATATTCATAGGCATATCTTGCTTTTCAAGGATTCTAATCACCTCCTCCATAATTATTTTATCGATATCTTCCATATTAGGTTTTTGGAATAGTTTTCTCTCTATGTTCAAACTCTTCGTCAATGTAAATAATGGGATACAAGATTTATTTTTGGGTTGATCATCTTTATCAATGGCAGCATATGTTTTAATTAGTTTATTCTGAGTTGATAAAGTTACTTTTTTAAGAATCTCTCATTTGGGTCAATATATTGGTAATTCCAACTGCTCAGGCCCGACTTCGAGAATTGGTTCATCCAATAATACTTCCACCATTGCTTTTATACTCCTCTGGCCCGTCGTAGAAAAAATTTCCACTTTGTGAAATCATTGCTTTTCATTTGGTTTGGCAAATAAATGTATCATCTAGAATCCTCTTATTTAAAATAATTAAGATTTTCTCTACCAGGAACTTTTTATTTTTTATAAACTATATATTACTGTATCTCTGAAATTACAATTCCTTTTCAATATAATCATATATTGACTTTTTTCAATAGTAATTTTTCTTAACTGTCCCCTCGCGTCTAAATTCAAATTGGTGACTGATCGCTGTTTTCCTCCATTCTTTTTCTTGATTTCCCTTTATGCTTGTGTAGTATATTGTGTGTAAAACACTTTCATCTCTCAACCCCTCAATCTTTCAATCTCTCAATCCCATTCTATGACTCCTGATTTATCAAAATTTGAGGAAAAGCATAAAAAGAGCCTTCTGGAAACTATCGGAAGTACACTTTGGCTATGACTAGAAGATCTTATGCATACCATCGGAATCGGGAAGAAACCATGAAACAAAGAAGAGAGAAAATCTTTCAAGAAAAATCAGATCCCGTTAGAATTGGACAAATATGAAAATGCAAAGATTGCGAAGAGTAAATAGTCGCAGGTGGCCTCAGATGGCTACAGGCCTGCCTGCGGTAGGCAGGTGGCCTCAGATTGTTAATTTATTTTTTCTTTAAAAAAACACGATACAACAATATGTAGCAATATGCGGCAACATGTGGCGGACAAAGGACTGTGTGGCAATGAGCAACAATAAACATATTTATTTAAAATAAATCCAATGGATTTTACTCAAACAATCGACAATATTCTTACTCATGAAATCTACTTTCATTTTGCGAAGAGCTGATGACATGGCGGCCAAAACGTAAATAAGAGGGAGACTAAAGCTGAATTGTATTTCAACGTCCATGACTCGCATTCTCTGACTGATGCTCAGAAGAGAAGACTTGTACAAGTTGCCTGACATATGATCCATCATAATGAATGAATCCTGATCATGACCGATCAAGAAGAGAGATTGCAAGTGGCAAATAAGGAGAAAGTCATCCATCATTTCAGAGAGTTACTCAATCATATCATGCCTGAGCCTAAGGCAAGAGTAGGCACTCAAGTCCCTGCCTGGGTAGAAGCACAAAGGAAAGAGGCGAAGAAATACCGCTCGGAGATCAAGAAATCGAGAGCACTACCAAAGATATTTGAATAATGACAACTGTCCCCCTTTGCGAAGGGGGAAGTCCGAAGGACAGGGGGATTTTTTCTCCTCAAACCAGTATTGTTCATCCAACACATATAGATTCCGGCTGCAAACCGTAAGGCCGGAATGACGATCAAAAAAACTCCGCCATTATTCATTATTAATTATTCATTATTAATTCTCTTCCTCCCATGCTTCTGCAAAACTATATACAATCTTTCGCTACTATTATCCAGCAGGAAATTAAATTCCCACTGGAAGACGTTTTGACTATGATAGAAATTCCACCTGAAAATATTTCTTGAGATCTTGCATTCCCCTGTTTCAGTGTCGCAAAACGGCTCAAGAAAGCACCCAATCTCGTCGCTCAGGAATTTGCTAAGAAATTTTCTGGAGAACATTTTGACCACTTCGAGGCTGTCGGTGGCTATCTTAATGCACATATTAAGAAACCAGATTTCATCAAAGAGTTCTTCTCCGCTAATGCTTCCACTCTCCCACCCTCCCACGTTCCCACCAGCATGAAAGTGCTGATCGAGTATATGTCTGCCAATCCAAATAAACCCCTACATATCTGACAAGCGAGAAATATCTGTGTCGGAGATAGCATCCAGAGGATGTATAAGAAGCTAGGATATCAAGTCACCACCTGTGATTATGGTGATGATAGTGGGGTGAATGTCGGATATAATATCGTCTGACATCTGTATTATGATTTCCCACTGACGACGGAAAAAAAGTTTGATCACTATTGTGGAGAGATCTATGAAAAGATGAGAAAGTTAGATGAAGACCCCCTATTCAAACAAAGACTCTCTGACATTTTGATCAATATAGAAGCATGAACTGACCAAGAGATCAAGTCGCTTCACCAGAAATATACTAAAGATTGCACACTGGCACAGTTCACGACCTGTCGGAGGATGGGTGCATATTTTGACCTTGTGGTCTGGGAAACCGCCATATTGCATTTAAACTTCTTTACGCAAGCCATTGATATTTTGAAAGCGCAATGATGGGTAACATATGCTGATGATGGCGATGCGAAATGATGTTGGATCCTTGATCTTTCCTCATTACCTGAGTATGCCAAAGAAGAAAAGCAATATCAGATCTTGATCAAATCCGATGGAGTGGCCACGTATATCGCCAAAGACATTGCATTTGCCATGTGGAAACTTGGCTACTTGGGGAAGAATTTCGGCTATGAAAAATTCACGCAAGATCCTATGGGGACCACTGTATTTACAAGCATCTCTGATACGTGAACGGGAGCTACCCATGACTTCGGAAATTATGATACAGCTATCACTATCATAGACAATAGACAGCTTCTCCCTCAAGAGATTGTCCATGCGGCATTGAAATTATTGGGACATACCCATGGAGAAAAACAATACTTACCATTAGGATATGGTGTTGTATATCTGACCCCTCACACACTGATGAAATTATGATATGAGTTGAGCGAGGAAGAGAAAAAAGAGAAAAGACTCCCCTTTTCTAGTAGAAAAGGCTGGACCGTAACCATAGATGAGATGCTGGATATGCTACACAAGAAAGCTCACTTTGAAACCAAGGAAAGAAACTCTGAGAAAAGTGAGGAACGATTGGACCAAGTTGCCGAATCGATCGCAATCTCTGCATTGAGATTCTTCTTGATAAGGGGCGACATCAATAAAGATATTATCTTTGACATCGACGAGGTGATGGATATGCAAGGCGAGACCTGAGCATATGTCCTCTACACTTGAGCGAGAATGCAAAGCATCATAGACAGCGCTGGCACCATAGACCAGAAGAAAATAAATTATTCTTTATTGCAAGCAGATGAAGAATTTGCATTGATCAAGAAGATAAGCAGTTTTTCTGCAGTAGTAGAGAAAGCTGCGGGTGATCTCGCACCCCACCTGATAGCGAAGTTCTGCTTCGAGCTCTCTCAGCTGGTAAATAATTATTATGCTCATGTCAAAATATTGATCGACGACAAAGCGATGAAAGAAGCTAGAGTAAGTCTGCTTATCAAGACGATGGAAACATTGAAAGAAGCGATGGCATTGATAGGCATGAAGTTTGTAGAAAGGATGTAGAAGGCTGATGGAGGAACGATGGGGATGAAAATATATAAAAATCCAAGCACAGAAATCGAACATTTTATTCATTGAATATTTCTTTGTATGACAAAAAGGATTTTTCATATAATAGGTATATGTATAATCTTCACGATAGTAGGGATAGGACTGAATGTCGTGCATGGCCAAGAGCGTGCTTTCGCTCAATGATTTACTCGCCCCGTAGTAGAATGAAAGCTTATCGCCAAATTTAAATCATCTGAATTAAATCTAGAAAAAAAAAGCGGATTGAAATCACTCTCGACACTACAAGATACTCAAGATTTTTCTACTCAAGAAATACTTCCCTCTCAGAATATTGTTCTAATACAGATTCCGTCCGATGAAACACTCGCGACAGAAATCCAGACTCTGCAAGACGATCCTAACGTGGAATACGTTCAGCCAGATTTTTTGTATACGACAAGCTCGCTCCCTAATGATCCTTCCTTCAACAAACAACGGTGACTCAACAATACCGGGCAATTCATCGATGGGACTATCTGAACGCCTGGAGCCGATATTGATCGATCGAATGCAATGAATGTCCGATCATGAACCAATGATATTTCAGTATCAGGAACGTTAGTCGCGGTGATCGATATCTGAGTAGACTATCGTCATCCTGATCTGATCGATCAGATGCGAGATGGCACGAATTGTTTGAGTGAAACCTGAGCTGCCCTTGGCGGGTGTCTGTATGGATATAATTTCTGGGATAATAATTTCGATCCTATCGCTGTAGGGAATGCTCATGGGACACACGTCGCTGGGATTATCTGAGCGGAAAATGGGAATGCTCTGGGCGTAGTGGGTATCAATCCTCATACAAAGATCATGGCTATCAGAGCTGGCAGTGGAAATTCTTTGGATACCCTAAGCATCATTAAATGAATCTCTTTTGCAAAATATAATGGAGCCAAGATTATCAACGCCAGCTGGTGAGATGGTGAGAATGATTGCGATGATGCTTTCGATATCTGACTGTATGATGCTATTAGAGATTTCCCTGGATTGTTAGTGGCTGCTGCAGGCAATGACGGCAGAGAGCACAAAAATAATTATTATGTAGCACCCGCAGATTATGCTGTCACTACCAGTTGCTGGACAGGGTTAGCTAATATCATCGGTGTGGCGGCTACGGATCAAAATGATCAGCTGGCTTCATTCTCTGACTATGGAGTCGGCAGAATCGCTGTAGCTGCGCCAGGAGTAAATATCTATAGTACTGTACTCAATAGTGGATACGATTTCGCTGATGGGACATCTATGGCCACACCTTTTGTCGTGGGGGTTGCATCTCTGGCACGAAGTATGCTACCACAACTCTCTGTCACTCAGCTCATCCAAGCACTGACGATGACCTGAGATGTTATACCAGGATTGATGTCCAAAGTTGCCGGTGGGCATAGGCTCAATGCATATATGACACTCCAATACATCAGAGCATTACAAAACATTGCCGGACTCCAAGCATATGTAAATTCATGAAAAATACTTCTCCTCTCCAGTGGATGATATACCTCAGGAACTTCTATATATCTGGAATGGAATCCTTCTGCATTCTCAGGAAATGTACAAAGCTATCATTATCAGCTCCTCTCCTCTGGATCGCTCTGGCAGACAGGAAGTACGAACATGACTGGGATCACTCTTCCTCTCAACGGAGAAGGAAATTATGAATATGATGTGCGAGAAGTATTTAGTGGAACGAATTGAACAGGTGATTTTTTGTCTACTTTATTCTCTGTAGACACCACTCCTCCTTCACAGGCAAATGTATTGAGTCCGATATCGGGTGCATGGATTACTTCCTGAAATAAAATATTTTCTCGGTCTGCAGCTTATGACACAGGCGCTGGCATGACGGGAGGATCTTATTTCTATGAAATATTTCTGAGTGGAAACGCTATTCCTTCTATGACTGGCGTAAGCGCGACCACATGAATCATCATACCTCAAAGCATGGCGAATGGGCGTTATCTCTGGCATATCAAAGCATGTGACAGTGTAAATATTTGTGGAAACTTTTCTGATACTGGAGCCTTTGCAATAAATTCCACGCCAGTATTCTCTTTCACTGCACAGACGAATAAAGAAATTTCTACCCTCTCTCTGTCTGATGAAATTACCATTGGAGGATTGATTACGGGTGCTCAGGTCAGTATTGTCGGATGAACGTATAGCGTGAATTGATCAGGGTTTACCTGATCGAATGGGATCGTCTACAGTGGAGATAAAATAGAAGTACAGCTGACTTCTTCTTCTGCGTACAGCACAACCGTGAGTGCAGCACTCGTCGTTGGAGACTTTACTTGAATCTTCAATGTGACCACGAAAGCAGCTTCCAACCCTAATCCTGTTACCCCTGGAGGAGGGGATGTAACACCTAGCTGTTTACTTACTGATCTTATCTGCATTGATGGACACTATCAGATCAAGCCTGGAGTGTTTTGCCAGTGAGGGAATAATGGGAAATCTTGTAATCTCGTGCAGACGTGAAGCGTAACTTGAACAAACTCTACAGGCACCTTACATATCATTACTTTCCAGACGTGAACGATTTCAGCTTTCTCTCCAGAACTTATCCAAGCATATAATTATGCCTACGGCATCGGCATCACCACGATCCCTCACATAGAAGATGCGAACTTGACGTGAACTTTGATCAGATCACATCTCGCCAAAATGATTTCCAATTTTGCCATCCACGTCTTAGATCAGAAACCAAATACTTCAATGGTCTGCGATTTTACCGATATGGGAAATGAAACGGCCGAAATGCAGCTCTACGCGAAAGTCGCTTGTCAGCTCGGGTTGATGTGATTAGACGCTCAGTGACAAGCTACAAATATTTTCCATCCCGATCAATCCGTGACGAGAGCTCAGTTCTGAACTGTCTTATCTAGAGCTCTCCGATGAGATCGCTATAATGGCGGAGAACCTTTTTATTCCATGCATCTCAGCGCATTGCAGCAAGCGGATATCATGAAGAATATTTCTCAGCCGTGAAACGCAGAACTCAGAGGATATGTCATGCTCATGTTGATGAGGTCAGCAGATTTTTAGATTTTTGTAAAAATAAAAAATGAATTTCTTTGTCCATTATCTTGCTCCCTTATGCATCAGCATCGTCATAGCCATCCTCGGATTGTGGATCGGCAGGAAACTCGGGCTCATGGATAAGCCAGGCAACGACCTGAAAAACACGAGGAAACCGGTACCGACCATGCAGGGAATTTTTGTCTATCTCGGATTCATGGCCATCGTGGGAATTTGTTTTCCCTCCATTTTTCATAATGCTATTTTTCGATGACTATTTATCTGAAGTCTACCGATCGTCGTGGTAGAATTTATCGAAGAGCTGAATTATATCGGGAAAATAAAATATAAAGTGCCACCTGTTCTGAGATTATTGGCGCATATCGCAGCCGGATTTCTCGCGATTTACATCGGACATTTCGGTGCGCAGGAGCTGATTATCTGAACGTGGAAATGGTTGATCCCTCAGTGGATCTTCGCCATATTTTTTGTCCTTCGATCTATCCTCTGCATCAATGCCATCAATCGATTTGATGGGATCTACGCGCAAGCGAGTGGAGTTTCGAGCGTCTGATTTCTCACGATATTCTTATTGATCCAGTTCGTCGTTTTCGGTCACTATACGGTATTCACACCAGAAAATTTACAGATTTTGTTGACGGTCAAATACCTTTCACGGATCTTATTCGTGATCTCGCTCGTCTCGTCCTTCGTCGAGTTTAAGCCCTTGGGGCTGGTCAGAGATATAGGGATTATGTTTTACGGATTTGCATTGGCGTATCTTTCGGTCGTCGGCTGAGCGAAGATCGGGACCTTGATCGTCGCCTTATCATTGGTCATCTTCGATGCGATCCGAGTCTGATTGCGAAGGATTTTTCGCGCAAAAAAGAGTCCCCTCAACGGGGATTATACTCACCTGCATCATAGACTGATGGGCTTAGGCTGGAAGAGAAAAGAGATCAGAGTATTTGTGCGATTGCGATCACTTTTTATGATGATATTGATCTTGCTGCAATGAACAGCGAGGATAAATAAATTAATTATTTTCTTGATGATGGCATTAGTTTTTTTCGGAATCAACTATTATCTCTTCGTCGTGAAGAAATTGCCCTGCGGTCTGCAGATAAAAAAATAAGAGACTACCCCAATATGGAGAGCCTCGAATCAGTAAATAAGTGATGGCCACCTTCAATACCACACCCGTAAAAGTAGAGTATGAAGGTGGAGAGCTTTTGGAGTGAAAACCCTAAAACTCCATGCTCCATGTTCAGGGAACTTGACTATGAACAAAACCCTGAGCCCCATCACTCTGATACTATGTGTATACATATTTTCTCGTTAAAGGCAAGCCCATTGTCGACAAAGTCTATGGCCTAATATATGGCCAGAATTTGACAAATGACGAGCTTCGGGATATAATGGAGAGGATTTATATTTATCGCTATCTATGGGCAAGCTCTGAAAAAATTTAAAAATTATATCTGCGACTCTTCCTTTGTTGTTCGGATCATTTTCTCATTCCGCGCATGGAGATGCTATCGTTAAAAATGCAAATGATGATATTGCGGCCACTTTCACCAAAAATGCTCAATATGTTCCGCCCAAAATCGAAGCGGATAATTTGATGACCTTAGCGAAAGATGCATGAGGCACTAAAGTGACAAATACTGGTAATCCAAATAAACCTGGTGTTATTGATCCTCCTCATGAAGATATTGTGAAGATGAGCTTTGATAGTATATTGAAAAAATATCCCAGCAATGGAATGGAATTGATTAGGCAACATTTCCTGATAGAGATAAATAAATATAGAGCCCTCGATCATAAAGCCCCGTTATCTTTGGATACGCTTCTCTCTTCCGCCGCAAAGAAATTCGCTGAATTCTCTGGGAGACACAAACAGCTCTGACATTTTGTCGGAGGGAAAACAGTAGATAGTATGGGAGTAGACATAAGTACTTGATACTCAGCAATCTTCGAGAATGTTGCATTGGGGACTAACATTGATGGCATTGTGCACGGGTTTTATTATTACTCTGAAGCGCATAAAAAGAATATGACTGACGGAAATATCTCCGGATTTACTGGCAAACCGATAAACTGTGATGTCTGTGGAATAGGGATCGATCCTGTATGAAAAAAAAATTGTGTGATAGAATTTGCATTAACGATAAAATAAGAAAAGAATATTTGATCATCGAAAAAAAGACCCCTTCGAAAAGGAGCCATTCTTTTGTCGATAGTCAGAAATATATGTTGTGTTATGAAGTATATATCGTTTGGAATTTCTTGGTTTCATTGGTAGATCAGCCTAAACTATTGAGCAAGTGTAGCATTTCAGTCACTGAAGGAACGGCCGTAGACTTGTCTATCTTGGTGATGGTGGCTTTATCATCTGCTTCGAGACCAGTCATATTGTCTTCTACATTTACATAAAATGTAGGTTCTCATCTAGATGCACCGAAATTTACCGCTTCTGTACCTTTCATGTTTTCAGACTTGTCTTTGATGGTGCCGTAATCTCCCTGCAATCATTGGCTCACCAGTTTTGCTGATGTTTTCACGTCTTTTAATGCACCAGTAGCCTTTATGCTTTCTTGTTTCCCATATTCGAATATCTTCGTCGTGCCTCAGATTTTGATTACGACTTTCAGATCAGTATTCATCAGCACTTCTGGGGTTTCGTTGGAGATTGTAAATTCTTCTGGAGCTGACTCTTTTGTTGTCGAGCCGATACCCTCGAATGATATCCCGCCTCCTGTTTCCGTATCTCAGGTATTTTTGCTCATGCGAATATCTGTTTTTAGTCCTGCTTTGGACAACTCTTTGAGCTGATCTCCATCCATCCGATCCAATTCCATCATTGCTCTCGTGCATGCTCGTGCTCGGTTCGCTACCGTATATTCATGATTGAATGTGTCGTCGGTAACGGTTTCTCGCTTTTTATCTTGTGCTGCTGATGTGTTGATCTGTGTCCTATTTTCAGACAACCGTGTTGGGAAGCTGGCATAATCGGTAGGAAGTTTGGACGTGTCGAATCATTTTGTTTTAAGTGCAGTGAGATGTCTATTGAATTCCGTTGCAATGAATGGTAAGTTATCGACTGGTGTTGCATCGGCATATCATTTTATATTCACATTCGTTATCTTGTAGGTTTCATGGGACTTTTTTACCCCAGTTAACGTATCCGTTATTTTGGATTGCTCCTCGGGCGGTAGTTCTTTGAGTTGAGAAACCTTATGATTTGTATCTGAAGAAGCTAATGTAATCGGCGTGGTTTCTGCGCTTTTCAAGAGTCTTGTATATCTCGCTATAACGACATCCTTTTCTACTATGGAATTCTGATAGTTCTGATAATCTGTTGCATCTTGATTGAGCTTGGTCAAAAGAGTCTTATCGATTCCCTCACCTGTAGTTCAGTTTAATATTAGATTTTTACCATCAAGCTTTTCTTTATAGAAAAGATTTGTTATTGCTGTAGGAAGAGAAAGGAACGCTTTTACTATCGAATCCTTTTGGTCTTTGTTAGCATTTATGCTATCTTGTGTGACTCTATATTTTTCACCATTGGCTTGTGTGATAGAAAACGATGACCCATTGACTGGATCGGTCATATGATAGAAGAAATTGATAATCTCTTTTTGCTCTTGTCAGTGTAGTACGAATTGTGGTGTCGATTTTTTTTCTGTTTTGTCCCATACGATGTTGCCCACTAAATCATTCGATTTTGCTAAAAGCTCTTTCTTCTGATTTTCTGCATCAGTCAATTTTTGCTGAATCTCAACAATATCATTTGTCTCTCCTACCGCAGGAGCATCTGTTTTTTTTGCAGCTTCTTCTACCTCTTGGACCCCGCTCGTTTCTGGTGATTCCATGCTGTTTACTCATGATGACATTTGTTTTGGATAATACAAATAAAAATTATAATCTTTTTAATAGGTCTTCTGGATTGTCATTTTTTGCTTCCTCAGCTTCACGTCTTCTGATCTCTTCGATCTTGGCGTGTAATTGATCCATTTGTGAAGATAATTTACTGATGTTTTTCTTTTCCACAATTTCCATAGCACTTGTTAAGTTTTTATATGCTTGGATCATTTCTTCTTCCCTGATCTGGTCATTCTTGAGCAAAGGAAGCATTTCTTGGATAGATTTGGAATGCGCCTGGAAGATCTCGAAAAGCGTCATCAATCTGACTTTCTTCTGGGCATAATCCAGCTTTTTATATTCCTCTACTGCTCACTGATAGTTTACCATCCACAAGGTCATCATATAAAATACATCATCAAGTATAACCGAAAATCAAAATATTGCAAATTTTGGGACTAAGATAACAGAGTATATTTTATTTGCATTTTTTTCCATTTTTCTTATAATATCACAGCACGCCTTAGCGTGCTATTATAAAAAATGGTTGATTGCGTACCTTGAACATTCTAAAATTCGTACATTGTTTTGTAAATTGTACATTTGAAAAATATTTGTAAATTTTATATACTACATTCATTCAATGGATTTCGATGTAAACAAGAACTATTACGATATTCTCTGAGTCAAAGAAGATGCTAGTCCTGATGAGATAAAGAAGGCATTTAGAAAGGCTGCCATCAAACACCATCCTGATAAATGAGGTGATAAGAAAAAATTTCAGGAGATGAATGAAGCCTATCAAGTCATCGGCGATGAGAAGAAAAAGGCCCAATATGACGCTTATAGAAAAGGCGATTATGGTGCTGCTGGATTCTGAGGACAATGATGATTCGGATGAGCTGATTTTGGTGGATTTTGATGAGGTCAGGGATGATTTGATTTCGGAGGTTTTGATATCGGTGATCTGATGGGAGGAATTTTCTGATGAGGGTTCTGATGAGGAAGATCTAGAGCCAAAACGTGAGGAGAAGATATCACGATCGCTATTACTATCCTGTTTGAAGAATCATTTCTGGGAGTAGAGAAAAAAATAGCTTACGAGAGGATGCAAAAAGTTTCGTGAGCAAGCGAAAAAACCTGTGATACCTGTGGAGGACAGTGAAGAGTGAATCAGCAGGTCAATACTATGTTTGGCGTGATGCAATCTCAGGTTGCCTGTCCCACATGTGGTGGTGTAGGGAAAATATATACCAAAGATGGAAAAACTTTGCCTGCATGAGGACTAGAGAAATGAAGAGAAGTCGTCGATGTACAAATTCCCGCGGGGATTAGAGAAGGCCAATATATCAAATTTGCAGGCAAGTGAAATGATGGTACTTCAGGCAAATCTGGGGATCTTTACATCCAGATCAATGTCAGCGCTTCGAAACTCTTTGAGAGAAAAGGAGATCATCTCTATGTCAAAGCAAATGTTTCGCTCTACGATATGGTCTTGGGAGGGGAAATCACGGTGGATCATCCCGAAGGAAAAATGAAAGTCAAAGTCCCTAAATGAACTCAGATAGGTGATATGATCAAGATCCATAGCAAATGATTCTGAGAGAGTTGAGTTTTCAGTAGAAAATGAGATCTGTACGTCATCCCAAAAATTGAAATCCCCAAAAAATTATCCAAAGAGCAAGAGAAATTATGGAGCGAATTGAGAGGGAAGAAATAAGGTTGACGGTTGACCCCGCAGTACTGCGGGGGTTGAGAGTTGAGGGTTGAGACATTGAAAAGTGGTGCTCTTACCAACTGATTCCGGCCCAATAACTAATAACGAATAACCAATAACAATTCTTTCTATTTAAACTTGAATCATAATTTAATCCTATCTAGCCAATGGATTTCTGGCAATGGTAACCCATATCTCATCAAGAAATCATATTCCATTTTCACGATCTTATACAGATCTCAGGTATCATCTTTGATTACTTTTTTCATAATCTCTGGATCGATCTCTCGTTCTCCCTTGAAGCTAAATCTCTGAAATTTATCCAGATCTTTTGCTTGGATGACGTCTGCATTTGCAGGGATATCTGTCGTGATCTCATTGTCTCTTCGGAGGTATCATTCTTTGCCCACTTCTTCTTTATTGAAGGTATCGTCTACTAAGTAGGCCATCGTGTCATTGAAATAAAAAGGATTGATTGAACCCGGGAAACAATCTCCCAAGGTGCCTTCTTTATCCATCTGCGCGAATATTTTTCCTGCCTCTTCATACCAGTCTTCTTGTGAATATTGTTTGTTGAGGATGCAGAATTGTTTATTTTTCAATCCTATACATCCGAGACAATAACTACAATCACTCAAGAAGAAGCCATAATAAATGTTAGATGAATTTTGGATAGCGAAGCTATTAAACACCTTGCTAGAGAAAGTTCATGCGACACTTACGCCATACATATCTGTAGATCTTCCCGCACAGAAGACATCATAAAATCTTTCATTAGGTTCTCTAGAAAACGCCAATACGATATTTCTTCCATCTTTGACATTGAAACTCAGATGTCCGTCCTGCACATTTTCACAGTTCATCAGGAAGTTTCCTTCACTATTGGTGCACGCAACATTCTTCCCATCATATTGTCTGACTTTCATGTAATACTGGAGGAATTCTTTTTTGTTTTTCAGAATTTCGGCTTTCTGTTTCATATATTCGTCTTTTTCAAATTGTTTATTCTCGATACAATACGATTGATTTTCTAGATCCGTACAGAAGATACAATCCTTACATCCATTGAGATTAGCTGAAAATCGGATATCAGAACAGTTGTAGATATAATTGGAATAGAAAATATTAAATCATGTTTTTACTCCGAAGCAGTTGTAAACATTGTTGCTATCTTCCAGCACCATCACACTATTGAGGACATTGGTAGATCCATCTTTCACATTGGAGCTATACAGCACATTTTCACAGTTGATGATGACGACTGAGCTGAGGTAAATATTTTTAGACGCTCCGACCGTGTCTGCAAAATCTGCATTTTCATTACCTCAGAAGCTGTACATGCTTGGCATATCAGTCTTCTTCATCAGACGTCCAAAGAGTTCAAAAAAACTGACTGAATCGTCCAAGTCTAATCCGTTCGTGGTCAACGAGTCTGCCTGTGCGTCAAAGTCAGCAGTTTTGATCACGCCTTTGATTCTATCCGTTTTGGGGTATCTGGAAAGCATCCCATTGTTTTTGCTGAAGACGAGAGGATATCGACTCCCAATCTCCTTGATAAACTTTCTGAAGCTATTGGATTTTTTTCTCTCGATCATCTTATCTTCCCAAATTTTTACATCAGCCATGGTATGCATAATTATAATATAAAAAATCTGACCATAAGAGTATATCGATATTTGCAAATAAATCAAATTTTAGGAGAGAAATTGGTATATTGGTATATTTCGCTTCGCCCGCCAAAGGCGGACATGCTGTGTATTGGTATATTGGGAGCAGATTCCCGGCCCAATAACCAATAACAAATAACCAATAACAAATCCCTTCCTATTTAAATTTAAATCATAACTTAATTCTATCTAATCGATGCAATTCTGGCAATGGCAATCCGTACTTCTGTAAGAAATCCAATTCCATCGGGACGATTTTGTAATAATTTCATTTCTCATCTTTGACCACCTTTTTAAGAATTTTCTTATCAATAACCCGCTTTCCTCTAGTATCAAATCATTGGTAG
>CAIXFE010000002.1 GCA_903918675.1 uncultured bacterium | reverse complement strand
ATGGAATATCTGGGTATATCATTTTTCAGATAAATCATGAATGATCTGATCTACTGCCTGGGGGTTTCCACAGACATAAAATTCTGTATCTTTGGCATAAGTAAATTTCTTGGCATCTAACCTACCAAAATGGTATCCTTCCACTTCTTCTCTGGTGATATAAATCTCATAGTGAAGATTGTGAATCTTTTTGATCCTCTCTTCATAAAACAAATCTTGATGATAAGGGACAGAATACAGTAATGTCTTGTCTGGGACATCGCAGTGCGTAGCCATATTTATAAGAGGAGAAACACCAGTTCCCGTAGCTATAAATACTTTGGGCAGCGGAGTAGGCTGAAGTACAAATTTACCATAGATACCTTTGATCTGGAGCGTGTCTCAGATCTTGACGGTGCTCAGCAAGGTCGTACTTCTTCATCCTATAATTTTGATGGTAAACGTAAGTAATGTCGTCCCTGTGTCTACATCTCGATCTGTGATAGAATATGCTCTCGTAAATGCTCACTCCTTGTCCGTGAAAGAAAAGAGTGCCCATTGTCCAGGGAGGACAACAAGCTCCTGATGGACTTCTACGACGAGTTCCAATACGTGATCAGTAAGCATGCCGTGGTTAATGACTCTAGCCGCCATGAGTGACGGAACGCTTTTCACAGGTTCAGACTTTATCTCTCCTACAGGTTTCACCTTAACTGGCCGTCGTTCCCAAATTTTCAAAAGAAGATACACGAAAAAGATGACTAAATAAGTCAGATCATGGGAGAAGAAAAAAAGATGGATGCTGGCTGCTAAGAACGCGAGATATGCTATTCTCTGGACGGGTTTTCGTCTGCGTTTGAGGAGTTTGATCGCCGGAGTGTTGGAGGTAATGAATCCGATAAACAACGCAAACAATCCGATGATCCCGACCCAAACAAAAAGATTTTTACTCATGAAAAGGAAGGGAGCTCATTGTCTATAACGGATGATCTCCAAAAGTACTCGATGCGTAAAGATAGATCGAAATACGGTGATCCCCATCTGTCTCCTGAGTCTCATGAAATAAAGAGAGAGAGAATAGACCGTATTGAGAAAAAGATTTTTGATATATATAAGGATAGGATCGTGTGTCCATCCCCTAATAAGATATGTGATTCATTCAGGCATCTTCCAATATGTAGCGTTCAAACGACGTTTGGCAATGATCGATATCGGTTTAATGACCAAGAGTGATACTAATATCCACCATCCCAACCAAGCGAAAAATCTCTGAGCATGGAGAGGAGAAATGAAATTTAGATATCATAGTATCAAGATAAATAGCACGAAAACTGGTACTATATAGTACACGGCAAATACAATTATTCTCTCAACTATTTTGAGAATACGAGCGTACATGACGATCCCGAAAAAAAATAAATAGTATTACTTCAAGACACAGTCAGACTTCTGCGCTAATGTAGCCAGACTCTGTACTCCTTCTAGCTGAGTTTTATCTTTAAATTCCCGGGTAGGGACTCATTTCAATGTCGTACAGCGATTAGGCTCCTTGGCACAATCTACATACGTGACATATTGGAAGCTCTCTCCAAACATTGCTTTCTGCTGCTGACAGTGAGAACAAGTTTCAAGACCATACATCGTGACTCCAGCTTTCGTCAAGCATTGGGCGAAGGCATCGAGGCTGCCTGTGGTGATGGTAACCGTAGTTCACGTACCCGTCGTAGTAGGGGAAGCGTTTTGGCATCAAACAAAAAAGAAGGTGCTCATCATGACTCCCAATAAGATAATTTTTTTCATACTATACTATAAAGAATAAAAAGCTCTTCTGGCAAAGAAGTATATTGTTTCCAATTTTGCTTTCAACGAAAAAAATATGGAACAAAAAAAGCTACTCTTTATCGGAGTAGCTCTTTGTGTACTCTATGAAATTATTTTTTATTGTGCAGCTCTCATGAGCATGAGCATGACATATCATCTGATCTCCATCATATGCTCAGGATCAGCGATAGTATTCATAATGCCAGCGGCTTTGAGCGCGGAGAGATGATCTATATAATACGGAGTACCTCATTCATTTACAGAACCATAGAGTAACCTAGAAAGTACTGTCCCAAATTCAGCTCTCGTGACGATACCATCAGGAGAGAATGAAGTAAGTCAGACTCACATGAGTCAGAGTTGGCAGGAAAGTTTGATATAAGTCTGTAATTCTACGGATTGATTTCAGATATCATCGAAGCTACAGATAGCTCAGGTATTGGGAGTTTTTCCAGAGACATGGATTGCATAATTTACGATCATTTTCGCCATGTTAGATCTAATAAGATTACCTGTCATATTCGCTTGGAGAATAGTAGGCATTGTAGTAATGCCATGAGTGAATGCATAGAGATATGCGTTATTTATTTCAGTAGTAAATGGTGATCATACAAGATATCATGGATTGGATGTAGCGCCACCAGTAGTGGTCACTATTGTATCGCATTTACCGTCATAGAAACTCGCTGATGTATCGCCATTCGGACAATTGTCTTTTGTCATTCATCCTCCACCACCTCATTGATTCGGAGAAGTGGTGCTATCTCCACCATCGGGATATATAAGTGCAAATGAAGTAAAGTGCTCGGTGGTGAACTCACAATAAGCACGACTTGGAGTTAATGTACTTATACTTTGGAGAAGTAAGGAACCTTTGCTTTGTATCTGCATACCCTGATCGTGACAAGACAGGTTGCTCAACATATCTCCAGATATTGTTTCTCCATCGCTATCTTTTACGATGATGTATGGTGCTATAGCTTCCCGATTATTTGCCGATATGTCTTGACCGAATGGGTACGTCGCAAAGTACATCGTGACCTGGGCAGGGACATTCAATCACTCGCCCGAACCTCGTTCTCCATCAGGATTAAATGCTATTAGTCATCAAGTCATATTGAGATAGGATGAAATGTTTTGGTACATATGAGTTAAAAATTGTTGTATGGTATTAGTACTCAGATCTACGGGTTCCAAAAATTCGATCCTTCCTACTCATTCGATCTCAAAATAGAGATGGGAGAATCCGGTGATGTTTTCATTATTTACTTCATCAAGATTATTGTGTATCCCTTGTGCTACAAGTCCTGATCGTATAGGTCAATAAATCTCAGATCGGGTCGGTGTTTCCTGTACGATACTAAAGTAAGAGAAACGGTCACTTACAAACAGACAGACGCCACCAAAAGATTCAAGACAGAAGGGGTATGGGGTATTTTGTTCCCGAGATGCCCCAGTTTCAGATCTATAAATAGTAAGTTGTGAGTTCTGATTGAAATCGTCTGATACATATCAGGAGAGTTGTATCCCTCGGATGAACAGAGGCTCACCAAGGAATGAATCAGCCCCTGAGAATACATCGTTTCCTGTATAGATTAATGTTGCTCAGCTAGCTCCTACCTCTCTCACGGCAATAAGTCTTCTTGTTCAAGTCCCATCTTCAGCAACTGGCAATCCATGCTCTCCGAGTGCAGCAGTAAGGGTTGTTTCACTAGGGGCACGCAGCACACCATCCCAGTTACCATATCCTACGGCTAGCCTAGCATTGTATGTCGGGATCCATAAGAAATTTCATGCAAAGGTATCGTTGTCTACTGAAAACCCGGAATTGTATATCACCAAGAGAGAATTCTCATCTCAGCTCGTAAAATTCACTCATGTAGGAAGATAATCATAGATAAATACATTGTCCAAAAATCAGCTGTCAAATGGACTGTTGTCGAAATTACCGGAATATTCACTAGCAATGATATATGGCATAGCACAATGAAATTGATCTCACCGATCGGTTTCTAAATCATCGTTTAAGAAGCTCATCACACCAGTAGCTACACGTCATGTCCAGATACAGTTATTCTCCATGCTAAAGTAGGAAGAATCCATGTTGGGTATATTTTCCTGCGTTAAGGTATCAGGAAGATTGGTAAGCCAATTATCATTGAAGAAAAAACGTCTCAGATTGTGCAAATCTCCGATACTATCTGGTAGTGAGTTAATCTGATTGTTTTGTATATTCAATTGTCCGAGATTGATAAGCCCGCTAATGCTTGCGGGGATCGAAGTAATATTATTATGATCCAGGATGAGAACATTGATGCCAGAAAGATTGCCAATGCTATCGGGGATCGAAGTAATATTATTATCTTGCAAATTTACTCTATTGAGATGAGTAAGATTTCCAAAGCTTGATGGGATAGATCCAGAGAGATAATTATCCTTCAAAATCAGCCAACGAACAGTATTCCCACCACGGCAGTCTACTCCATACCGGGTACAGATACTCACACTTCTATCTCACCAGTTATCGTTCGAGTCCCACTCATCAGGTCCACCAGTAGCATTATAAAGATCAGTCAGAGCGGCGACCTCTTTGGGATCATCAGCACATACAGGGTTAGAAATCTCTTGTCGAGTAGCACCTTCAAGATACTGATTGATCCAGCTTACAAGCCCCGTACTCATGGATGAAGTATCCCGACAGTTATTTTCCAGAGAAATTTGTCATCATCCAATACCATCAATATCCATAATATCATCTCACAATGTAGTAAGAAGATTGTCAGCAAGGAACAAATATTGGAGACTCGTTAGTCCATGAAGATCAATTGCCGAGAGCCGATTGTCGCTGACATCTAGCGTCGTCAAGGCCGAAAGATGACTGATGTCTGGCAAAGAAGAGATGTAATTATCATAGATATACAATTCATTCAAATTGACGAGCTTGCCTATACTATCAGGCAATGAATGAATAACATTGTCAGAAAGTTCAAGTGAAATAAGCCCCGTAAGTTCTCAGATAGAATCGGGAATGGATTTGATACTGTTACCATACAGATCAAATTCTTGTAAATATTGGAGCCCGGAAATGCTACTAGGGACATCTCCATCCAATCCTATTTCCTCAAGCTCCATTCATATGACATGACCTTCTTCGCAATATATACCGTATCGATTGCAGACATTGTTATCGCTCATCCGGGGATTACCATCATCTGAATCAAATGACCAATTATCGCCATTAGTCGCATTATATAAATCTACCAGAGCATTACATTCTCCTGTAGGGACATCTGTTACATTGTCACAAGAAAATGCTATGGAGCTCGCAATATCAGTGCTAGTATAAATAGTTCTGATCCTAGCCGATGTAGATCAATTCATAGCGACAAAATATGGTCATTGCGAAACTGCGGGTTGTTCACCAACGTCTACATTATTATTAACGGATAGAAGATTATATCATGCTTCTCACGTTGCATCCCCAACCCAATCAGGTCGATTTCATGGATCCTGCATGATGCCACTTTCTGCTACCCAAGTAGTAGAGTGATTAGATGAGAGTAAAATATTCATAAGGGCGGTAGTGGGCAAAGCCTCATTCTTGTTGGGAGTATAATTTTGCATTTCTTCATAGGAATATCCATTGTCATCGATAGGGTTTTCTCTCATGTATACCATATATTGAGGATTGTTGATGTCATCGACGAGCTTGATAAATCCATCTGGCGGATTGCCTTCACGGTAAGGAAGGATGCCTGGTACAGGAGGAATAAAAAGCTGGAAAGAGGTAAAGTGATTTGCTCGCAGATTACAATATCGTCCTTCGAGTCACATATCACATGATAATAGATTATCAGCGAGTAAACCACTTCGTTCCTCATCAGACAAAATATTCCCATCAGTATCTCTTGCTATCACATAATCTTTGGCTGGTTCAGATCAGATAAATGGAACGTTCTCTGGCCAAAATTGAATCTGAGTAGGGGCATTTAATGCAGCCCCATTTCATTGCGGATTGAAAAAAATATAATCTCCAGTTATATCGATAGCGTTCTCTAGATTTTCAAGGAACGCATGGGTATCTGCATTAGTCAGATCGACATTATTTTGGAAAGTAATCATTCAATAATCAGTCCAAAAAGATAAGTTAGAAAAATTGGTGACATTACCATCGGTTACATTTCATAGATTATTAGAAACACCAGAATTTCGGAGCACATTAGCTAACGCATTATAAATTGTACCCCAATCCTGTCCCTGTAATGGAAGACTAGAAATTTCTACGTTCCCACTTGGAATCATAGGATCAGTTCAGCTCAATGCTTGTCACTGTGGAGACTCCTCATTTCCACTCTGAATCACGGGAGCCATTCAGCTCAATACTTGTCACTGTGGAACCTCCAGAATTCCACTTTGGATCTGATCAACTCAATTCAATTCATCAGCTCCTACAAAAGAAATAATCCCATAGATGGAAATTCAAAAAAATAAGATCGCTCCCGGGAGCAGGAGTTTTTTAAGAAACTTTTTCATTGTACGTGATATAGAAATTAAAAAAACGGATAGAAAAATCTTATTTACATTAAAATGATGATTGGCTATCCTATTGCAAGAGAAAGGGGCTTGAGAACTGAGAGTTGTCAATTTCTCGAGTCTGAGATGGAAGATAAAATGTTGACAGATCAGAAGAATGGGCTGTGTCGGGAGACCGTGCGTGGTGAGAAATAGCAGACCGCGACTCAACTTTCAGAGATATATCTTTTTTGTAAGGAAATGGCTATTTCGCAAAAAGGCAATGGGGACCTGGCAATGTTTGTCTCAGGATGACGATGTCTTGATCTCTTTGAGATAGAGATATAAAAAAAGCTACTCAAGTGGAGAGTAGCTCTTTATGTTCTTATGTCTCGATTATTTATTGATGTATCGATAGTTAGTAATCTCGCAATTATATCCCTTCTGCTCTCATGAGCATAAGCATGACGTATCATCTTACTTCGAGCATATTTTCAGGATCAGTGATAGTATTCATAATGCCAACTGTTTGGAGCGCCAAAAGATGATGGATGTAATAAGGTGTTCATCAGTCATAGCGAGTTCCCCATAAGGTCCTAGAAAGTAGTGTGCCAAATTGAGCTCTCGTCACTAGGCCATTGGGATCGAAGTCAGTCATATTGATCCCCATGAGTCCAAGCTGACAAGAAAGCTTGATATACAGTTGCATCTCTGACGTCTGGTCTGCGATATCGCCGAAGCTACAGATGGCTCAAGTATTGGGAGTCCTTTTCAATACCTTGATAGCATAGTTCGAGATCATTTTAGCTACATTAGATCTGATCAAAAATCATGTCATATCTGCTTGCTGGATAGTCTGCATAGTAGTGATTCAAATATGACAGGCATACAGATATCCTTGGTTGAATTCATCTGTGAAAGAAGAGCCTACAATCGAACATACTAAATTGGATCCCGACGCAGAAGAATTTTGATTCATCCCTGTCGAATTAGTCCCTGTTGATGAAGGCACGGACGTGCAAAGTCCATCATAGTGACTGGCAGAAAGATCTCAGTTAGGACAAAAATCTTGAGCTATTCAACCACCACCACCGCCACCACCTCAACCGTTGTTTGACGATTGATTAGCTACACATGCATTATTGCTGAGTGTATAATGGGAATTACAAGTAATTACACAGGTAGTAACATTTACTGACCCGTTAGACACAGTAGCGGGAGTACATGGAAGTGCAATAGTCAATCCTTGATCTACACCATTACTAAGAGTCCCCGCTACTTCATCAGCCAACGAAGTAGAAAACATCAGTCAGGCAACCATTGCGATCCCTACGACCATTCACAGTCAGAATATTTTTTTGGTATGAGACATGCTCTATGTATGTTAAGTTTTAAAAAATATTTTTACTTTTTATCTCTCCGTATCTACAACTTGTATGCCATACATAGTAGAAAATATTCCCTGTGCTCATGTAGGAATCTTATAAAACATATCTGCCATAAGCTGTTTGCCTCGTGTAGAAGTGTCTCTATCCATACCGTTGATATTGAGATTGCTAGAATATCTATCAGCCCCTGTGAGTATAGCTGTCGTGCCAGTAGTACCATCAGTATCAGTAGCAACTCCATTTGCTGAGACTACAACTTTGGTATTGTTGGCGACAGCCATAGTGGCCAAGGAATTTGACCAATCAGACAACTTGAAATTTAATGTATCTTTGGAACTATCATTGATAGTAAGATTAAATCTAAAGTGATATCCATTGGTATACGTTCCTCCAGCTGTAGGTGTGGTTCCATTTAATATCCTTGCTACGGAATTGACGACGATACCGTCAGCGGCACCCGTCAATGATTGAGTATTGAAACTATGGTAAACTGTAGGTCATCGTGTCCCGGCAACATTCTTTGCATGGACATAAAGAAGATGGGTCCCATTAGTGAGTCAAGAAACATTGATAGTCCCATTGAAATTCTTGGTACCCGTTCCAGGAGCAGCTAGAGTCAAAGCTCAACCAGCACCATTTACCCCTACGGTGTCGATGAAATATTCAACATTACTGATAGATGAAAGTCAGTTATTGATTGCGTTTCCTGCAATGCTTAGCGTAGTATTTGCATCGGTTGGGATATTGAAAGTAACTGAGGGATTCTTTGTATCTATATAGAAGGTATGTGTTGCGTAACTTGTAGTAACATTGCCTGCTTGATCGGTAGCTCTTACTATGATAGTGTATGCTCAATCTTCTAATGAGGCAGGAGTAATACTGTAATTTTCATTAGATGAATCAAACGATTCATCATCAGCAGTCACACCAACATCTGTCCATGTGCCACCATCATCAAGGCTGTATTCGACTCCCGTAATCGCAGAGAGGTTATCGGTAACAGTACCAGTAAATGTAGGTGTGCTATCATTGGTATATGCAGGATTGAGCGGAGTGATCGTTACCACTGGCTTAGTGACATCGACTGTGAAACTAGAGATGTTTACTGCTGCAGACTCATTCCCTGCCTGATCAGTAAAGGTAGCAGTGAAATTAGAATGGATACCCTCTCCTACATCGTTTAATGTAATGGTGTTCGCTCCACTTATTGGGGTAGAAACCGTCTGAAAGAGGACTCATCCACTATAAATATTGATAGATTGTCCGTTAGCTTCTGCTACGGTGATTCAGATAGGAGGTGTGGTATCTGCAACGGGAGTAATGATAGGGGTTGAAATCGTAGGGGCCGCCGTTGGTGTGTTGTCAGTATTGATAATGCCGACATTGGTATAACTGATATTCCCAGCAGCATCAATTGCTCTGAGACAAAGCCGAGTAGTTGGACTATGATAATTTCATGCGATCGCAAAATCTACAGCTGAGGTAAATGAGTGATCATAAGTATCGCTACCATTACAGATGATGTCTGAGCTAAATCCATAAGAAGTACTCGTCACACTGGTAGTAGCATCGCTGACACTGACATTGATCGTATCAGATTGTACTGGTCATGCTTGTACTCCGTCATTGATGACAAATGTTGGTCATGCCGTATCGATAGTCATTGATCATGTTGAAGTGTTCGTCATAGTATTTAATGCAAGATCTTTAGCTCCAGTTACTGTGAAGGTCGCTGTCCCATTGGTCAATCCTGCTACACTCACCGTTCATTCCCATGCAAGATGATTATCTCCACTATATCCATTCACATGAGTACCAGAATTATTTGGTGTAACGACATGTGGTGTACCATTTACGACGAGAGAAACTGTCGGTGGAAAGGAGGTATATATTCATGCTAAAGCTTCCGTGAAATATACAGTAACATTTACTGTCCCTGATGCTGGATTGGGAGATGTAACAATTGAAGCCACGGTAGGCGCTACAGTATCCCAGGTAAGATTCATCGTATCAGAATTGGTATTGCCAGCATTATCGGTAGAAGCAAATTGGACAATATAAGTGCCATTTGCGCTGGCATCGGTAATATGTAGCGTGGATTGATTGTCTACGGCTCCAGGGATGGTAAAAGTTCATATCTCAGTAGAGTTATTAGTCCAAAGCAAGCTCCCTATTCATGAAATATTTCCATCAACTGTACCTGTCAGAAATACAGCATGATTGGTAACTATATCTGCTCAAGCCATGACGACGGGTGGCGTGCCATCAAAGATAATAGTATCAGTGGTATCTGAGGTAGTATTTCATGCTGAGTCTCTAAACCTCATATAGACGGTCTTGGTAGCATCTCCTGCAGTCAGCGTCCATGACATGTTCGAACTACAAGATTGTCGGTTGGTGGGGCTAGCAGTATTGCCAAATGCTACTTGCACTCATCCTACTCCTGCATCCGTTGCGCAGGTTGTAGTCAAGTTCACAGATGTAGAGTTGGTATATGCAGCGCCGGCGTTGATGCTAAAACTTCATCAGGTGGGAGTTGTATTGTCTATAGTGAAGTAATTAGAAATCGTCGCTATCGTATCGTTGCCAGCAGCACGGATCCTTATCTTGTATTGATTGGAATCTCCAGCTGCAGTTGTAGTGTTCCGAGAATAAGAACCACCACCACTTCACAATACATTTCATGAGATCGTAGTATAACTCGCACTACTACAAGCAGGCTCCTTACAATATTGGATATCAACGAATCCTGTGCTGTCGTTGGTCCAGCTAATAGTTTGTGTCCCCAATCGTACTGCTCCGAGGGTGGGAGTAGTGATAGAGATGGTGTTGATCGCTGCGTGTGCCTGTAATGCAGATCAGAAAAGAACAGACCCAATTATTAATCCCATTAGGCCAGAAAATAATTGTCTTTTTTTCATACTTTTTTTTAAAAATTTAAAAACATTAAAAAAATAGATGCGTGATATTGTTTGCATATATTATCAAATCGCAGAGATAATCAACAAAAATATGCTGATTTACTCCGCCATTTTCTTTACAATGCAGGAGGAATAATTGACAAGACTATCATTATGATTCATAATGACAATTCCACAGAGCAGAAAATCCCGCTTTCCAAACTTCCCTTTGAAAACGGACACCGCTTCGTTAGTATACAGACAATGATCACGTTCAGACTTTTTATTTTTTCATATTTCATACCATGCAGAAAACATTAGAAAACCTGACTAAAGCTTTCGTGGGAGAGTCGCAAGCGAGGAACCGCTACACCATGTACGCCAGTATCGCGAGGAAAGAATGATATCTCCAGATCGCAGAGATCTTCGAGCAGACAGCCGATCAAGAGAAGGAGCACGCAGAACGATTTTTTAAAATGATCCAGCTCGTCAAAGAAAAAATGGGAAAAGATGTCGATGAGGTCGTCGTCGAGACTGCCGCATTCGTCAAGAAAGGAACGACATTAGAAAATCTGCAATATGCCATCAATGGCGAGCATATGGAAAATAGTAGCCTCTATCCTGAATTTGCAAAGATCGCAAAAGAAGAATGACTCCCAGAAGTCGCTGCTAGGATATTAAGTATTTCACACGCAGAAGAACATCACGAAGCAAGATATCAGGCATTGCATGATCGTTTGGCTGACGGTACTTTACGAGCCAAAGCTGAAGACATCGAACGGATGTGTACCAAGTGCGGATACGTCTACAAAGGAAAAAATCCTCCAGCAAAATGTCCTTCATGCGATCATGATGCAAATTATTATATCGTGAAATGCGAAAATTATTAGTCCTTATACTAAGGAGATACTTTTTATCTTTCATAAAAACATAAAAGTATGAAAAAAGTTTTCTATGCGCTCTTCACCATCCTGCTTCTCCCATGCATCACGAGTGCAGCTACTAATTCACTAGACGATGTCATCTCATGGATGCATAGCAATGCGTTGACCCAATATACAAACACGATAGCCTTCTGAGCCAATAGGCAGATCAGAAGAGACGAGGCAGCAAAACTTTTTTCTCAATTTGCGAAAAACATTTTAAAGATAAAAACTACTGTCACGAGTAGTGTCTGCACAGCATTGACAGATGTCGCTAGTACCAACACGATGAGAAATTATGTACTCAATGCCTGCAACAAATGATACCTGCAATGAAGTAATGGAAAATTTTATCCCAAAGCATCGCTCTCCAATGCGCAGGCGATCGCGACAATCATCAGAATGCTGGAGTGAACTCAAGATGAATCATGAGCATCTTGGTCAGACGCCTATTATACCCGTGCAGATGCATTATGATTATTGTCCGGTCTCAATCTGACAAATAAATCGACTCCCATCACGAGAGGTATCTTAGCATTATTGCTCTATAGAGCAGGACAAGTGGGTACAGGTGATGATGCTATAGGATCCACAGGATCCGCCCTTACACAACCAGACTTTGTCATACAGTGACTGGCGCGGGACCCTGCGTATTCAGGTCCAAAAGTAGATGATGAGCATCTCTATCTCGCGGCGAGTATCAAGAATATTTGAGCCACAGTGCAACTCAGTGATAGCACAAAATTGGGCATCACGTGTACCTCTAATGATGCTACCATTGTGAACTATGTCATTACTTGAGGCAACTTCGCTCAAAATGGCTCACAAATATTTCACATGAGCAACCAGATAAATACTGGCATATATCTCTTCCCTTCAGCAGATTCATGATATAAATTGACCTGCAATCTCCAACTGTATTCTTTCGATGTAACAGAAAGTAATGTAAATAACAATTCCAAGAACCTAGTCTTCGCAGTAGGAGAATAGTTTGAAGTTAGAAGGATACAAAATTTAGCATTTAGATTTTGAGGCCTTCTCCCAGCTGATCAGCCGAGCACGATAAATTATATACATGATACTTATTTTCTTTTTAATTCTTTTTTCTCTATTATGAAAAAATGATTTTGGTTGGCATTACTCCTCTGTGTCGTTGTCCCTACATCTCTCTTGGCAGCTACGAAAGAATTAGATACTGCAGTTGCTTGGCTCCATCAAAATGGCTTAACTCAATATACCAATGCGAGTACATTCAAAGCAAATCAAAGTATTAGAAGAGATGAAGCCTCCAAATTTTTCTCAGTGTTTGCAAATAGTATTTTGCAAAGACCCGCAATGGCAACGAATCAAAATTGCACAAGGTTTCCTGATCTCGTAAAACCCAATACCATGAAAACGTATATATATGATACCTGCACCAGAGGATATATTCTGGGAATTAATGGCAATTTCAGTCCGAGTTCTTCATTAACTAATGCACAAGCCATAGCCATTATCATCAGAATGCTAGAAGGGAAAAAAGATGAATCAGGTCCAAATCGAGCCACGGAATATTACAGGAGTGCTCAAACATTATGATTGTTAAGTGGCTTAGATTTATTAAACCCAACTTTGTCGATTACTAGAGGGAAACTAGGAATACTTCTGTATAGAGTAGGACAATTATCTGATATAGCTACATATATCCAGCAAAATAACATCGATATCGCTTCTACGAATAAACCAGATTTTGAGATAACATCGGTTGGATTAGACCCCGCCTATCCATCGCCAAAGGTATGAGATGAGGCGCCATATCTAAAAGTGACGGTAAAAAATATTTGAGCCTCGACCGTATTAACTTCTGCTACTAAGGTAGTTGTAACTTGTGGTTCATCTATAAGAAAAGAGATCACTAATTGGACCTTTTGAGCCAATCAAGATATAACAATTGCATGATTGACAAATACTCCATGAACTCATCCAAATATGTTTCCTGAAGCAAAAAGTTATGCCATTAGTTGTAATGTCCAACTTCAATCATCCTCAATTTATGAGAGTAATGAAAACAACAATTCAACAAGTTTCACTGTGACTGTAGGGGCAGCAAGCACAGTCATAGCGCCCAGTACTGGTGCTCAAGGATTTGATCTGATAATAGATCATATGAATATATATGGGAATGCCCCAAGTCTTTATGACAATAAATTCTATACACAAACGGTCATCAAAAATATAGGGAACACAAATTTTCTGGGTGATATCACATTTATCTGTGAAGACTATTCCACAGCTGAATGACAGACACTCCTCACTCAACATCTCAATGGGACATCTATTCCTGCATGAGGATCATTTACTTTCAATAGCGAATGACTGTTTTCTAATTTCTATAATAGATCAGCTTCCAAGACAATGTCTTGTGTCGCTGGAGTAAGCAATGATGACAATCCAAGAAATAACTCTTATGCATTTTCATTTGATACCATAGAAAAGAATGCTTGAACGGGTGATCTGTCCTTAGTAGTGACTGATGTAGATAGAGTGAATAAAAAAATGGTTTTTACAGTGAGTAATATATGATCTGGGCCGATACCAGGAAGCCAGGTCCTATGCCTGCTCAATGGAGAATTCCCACCCATCAATGGTATCCAAAACATTTCTATCTCTTTTCAGTGAGATAGGACTATGTTGGCTCCATGAGCTTCGTATACTGAAACATTTGATCTATCCCAGTATACATATGATGATATCGACGAGTTAGTATGCAGTGTGTGAAGTGAGACTAATTTTCTGGAAGTATCCAAAAGTAATAACACAGTAACATTACATTATAAAACCGACTAGTAACATACGATAGCTTCCCTATCGCAAACAGTAATGAATCAACCGTCCTCGCTCTTCGTGGTGAGGATTTTTTATAGATGGAATTGAGAACGATAGGGGATGGAACGATAGAACGGTAGGTTTTGGAACGATAGGTTTTGGAACGATAGAACGATAGGATCTGGAACGATGGGAATTGAACATTGAAAATTAGAAATTGAAAATTAGAAATTGAAAATTAGAAATTGAAAATTAGAAATTGAAAATTAGAAATTGAAAATTAGAAATTGAAAATTAGAAATTAGAAATTATACTTCTCCTCCTCTCAAGATCCAAAAATTATTTTTTTCTATCGACCCTTCGGTTTTCTCTATCGGGAGCTTGCCTTCTTTTACTCGTTTCTGAATTTTGAATCTGTCTATCTCCAGGGCTTCGTCTAGTAATCAGAGCTTGCCTAAGATCGCGTGCAGTTTGTCTTTGTCTTTGATCGAAATATTTTCTCACTGACTGGCAGAAATTTTTCCCGTATTTCCAAATAATTTCAGCAATCATTTTTTTTCTAAATAATCGACCAAGATATCTTTGATCGCATCTCTCTGTCCTTTCGCATCGGATTCTGAGCGAGCGAGCGTGACGTATTCATCTACGAGTCATTTAATGGTTTTCTCGCCGAGCTCGCCACCTACGACTTCGTCGTCATATTTCTCATGGGCCCGCAAGGGGCAGATGGACCTATATTCACAATAGGCACAGTGCGGGCTCTCTTTTGGCTCAAAAGATTTCTTATCGCCCATATTGTAATGAAATTTTCTTTGCTCGATATCGTCTATCATCGCGCCATATTTCTCTACGACCTTCTGTATGCTTTCCTGGGTAATCTCTCGTTCGTCCACCAAATCAAAATGTAGATAAAAAAGTCTGGCTTTTAAGTTTGTAAAATATTTGGCATATTTCTGCTGGATTCCCAATCCGTATAAGGTGAGCTGTTCGACGTATTCTTCTTTCTGCTCGGGCGGTAAATTTTTCCCCGTCTTGTAATCATTGATGATGAAGGTATCACCTTCCTTATCCAATCTATCTATAAAACCACGAAATTTTTTGTTTCCCCCTTTTTGAAGAGGAGTGTCCGCTTTGGCGGGCGGGGGATTTTCTTTTATATCAAGATCGAATTGTAAATTGAGCTCCGTCGCAATGACTTTCACATCTTTGAACGGCGCATATTTTTGATAATATCATTTCAGATACATGATGCCCCTACGGACATAATCCTCCAATTGATTATCTCATTTCATCTGCAGTGGTTTTTCACTGGTCGCCTCTGCTAATTCCTTCTCCCATATTGTCTGAAAATCTTTGAGCACATCATCCAATGTGGGCACGACAAAAACATTTACCTTATTATATAGATTTTCCAACACGGCATGGACACTGTGTCCTAGGAGCAAATCTGGCGACGATTCAAATTCTTTCTCGATCTTATCCAGATATCTGTATTGATATTTTTTGGGACATCAGGAGAAGAGTTGGATCTGAGAGAAGGAATACATCTTGAAGGGAATTTACGAATTTAAAAATTCGAGCGGAGCGAAGTCCCGCAAGGCGGGATAAGAATTTACAAAACAATGGAAGAATCTCTGAATGTATAAATATCCGAAACCAAATAAATTATAAAAAAACACTGTCGATTTAACAGACGATTTTCAGATAAAAAAACTTGCTATCCCTCAGCATATCACTAGATTCAAAAAAAATTTCCAAAACACGGAGGTAACGTATGAACGAAAAACAAGTATGCATCAACACCATTAGAAATTTCTCGGAAATTCAAAACATCATCAATCAGTGTCATGGCTTTGGCCGGACATGGGGCAAGGCGGGCAGTCCATATCATGGCAGTCACATTGTTTTCATAAAAGAAAACGAAATCGTTCTTCTCTATCAGCACCGCAAGACTAAGCAATTGAAGATTGAGCATTTTCTCAAACCAGAAACATCTGGGCAGGGATTATTCCAACAAGTCATCAATGCACTCAAGGTGCATGAGGTATTTCCTAAAACTGAATAAATTAGTGGAGGTCGTAATGACCTCCATCTTTTTTGTTATTACTGTCATCCTGAGAGCAGCGAAGGATATAATTAGCTACTTATATTCTTCTCCCGACCCGTCGGGATCAGAATGACACAATTATTCCAATTATTCTCCCATTGAAAAACATCAGCCAAAGACTATACTATCAGATATCAAATTTTATCATCCCTAGCTGCTTATGAAAAAATTAGCACTGATTGTCCTCGACGGATTTGGAATAAATACCCAGACTCCCAATGAAAATGCTATCACCATGGCTAAGTCGCCCACATTTACAGCCCTGTTCAAAAAATTAACTACTCAATTAGAGGCTTCTGGTAGGGCAGTATGATTGCCAGATGGGCAGATGGGAAATTCTGAAGTCGGACACATGACGATCGGTACAGGGAGGATCATCAAGCAATATCTCGTCCAGATACAAGACATGTTGGATGATGGCAGCTTCGCAAAATTGCCAGAGCTGAAGCAGTGAATAGAGCATTGTAAAAAAAACAATTCCAATCTCCATATTCTACAATTATTCTGACCAGGCGGAGTGCATGCTATGGATTCACATCTCAAAAAAATATTAGCTCTGATCCCCAGTGACGTTTCAGTGTTTCTGCATCTGTTCGGAGACGGTCGCGATTTGGCTCCAGATTCAGCATTGTGACTGATGCAGGAGTTTGAGAAATTTCTCTCTGAGAAATTTCCCAATGTGACGATAGCGAGTCTCGCGTGAAGATACTTCGGCATGGATAGAGACAACAACCGAGAAAGAATCCAGAAATCCTACGATGAAATCATGTTTGGACAACTCCAGACCAGTGATTCTCCCAGTGAATATATCGCGAAACAATATGAGTTGGGGATCATGGATGAATTCCTTCCTCCCGTGTGTTTCATGAATGCAGAGCAGATAGAAGATGGCGACACAATATTCCATCTCAACTTCAGATCCGATAGAGCTAGACAGATGACGCAAGCGATCATGGTCTCTTGCAATCCTAGTCTCGCTAAGGAATATCCCATGCGACCTCACAATGGACGGACGCTCAAAAATCTCAGAAACATTTATTTCGTCGCGATGACAAAATATTATAAAGAATACGATGGGCCAATATTCATCAAAGAATCCAATATCAAAAACACTTTAGGCGAGGTGATCGCACACAATGAAAGGAGACAATTGCATCTCGCAGAGACAGAAAAATTTGCTCACGTTACCAAATTCCTCAATGGCGACAAACAGATCGTCTACGATGGAGAGAAAGATATCCTAGTCCCCTCGCATAAAGTAGCGACCTACGATCTCGATCCAGAAATGTCCGCGCAAGAGATATTAGATGCATTCTTCGCCAACGCAAAAGAATTTGATTTCGTCGCAGTAAATTTCGCCAATGGAGATATGGTAGGCCACACCGGCAAAATGGACGCTGCCATCCAGGCAGTGAAAAAATTAGATGAATGCACGAGCAAGATTATCAATTTCTGCAAAGTAAATAATTTCGATTTATTAGTCACGGCCGATCACGGCAATTGTGAAGATATGGGGACTCCTGAGCATCCGATGACTGCGCATACGATGAATCCTGTTCCTTTCCGATATATCAAAAATGGCGAAGTCGTTCCGACCAAAGCCAAGTGATGATTGTCCGATATCGCACCTACGGTGCTCACTTTGATGTGATTGAAAATTCCAAGTGAAATGACTGGAAAACCACTAAATATGTAGAAAAAAATATTGCCCGAGATGATTAAATATTAGCTTTGATGTAATGTTTTACACTTACCTGATCTATTTGACTACTATGTCATCCTCAGATAATTTTAAGTATGCTATTAGGAAAATCTCTTGATAGGAGTAGCGACATTTCATAAGGTGTTTTCTGATCGTGTTCTCAAATAAGTATATATGTATCATCAATAGTATTGTGAAGATTGCCTGATTTAATCTTTTTTATTCATTTTAGTTGTAGTAAAAAATCATTCTTTTCTTCAAAACGATAGGCGAAAGGCCGGGACTCTAATAGATATCTGTCTAATTCATCTATGTCGTTAATTAAATAATCTGCTACTTCTGGCCTATCCATTCACCATAAAGAAGACATAAAAAATATTTTTTTTGTCTTTGGTACACGATAGCTCTTTAAAAAGAGTCATAGGATGAAGGATCAGTAACTATTTCAAAATAATATTATCTCATCATATATTTTATTGATTTTGTTGATGCTGTTTGTACACAAGTTGTTATACCAAAAAGAGGTATCTTGTATAGAATTCTCGATTGAAAATTTTCATGAGCTTTTATGAGTCCCGGAATAACTAAACGTTAATACGTCTATTCATAATCATAAAAAGATATCCACAATAAAATGTTTGTTGTCTGGATCGTTTGGAAATCAATTTAAAAAAATGACTATTCTTTTGCTCTGTATATTAGATAAGAAAAAACATCATTTTTTTCAATCTTTATTGATGAGATTAGTCATCTTTCAGATCTAATGATAATGTAAAATCCCTAAAAAAATCATTAATCATTGTAATATGATCTATATGTTTAGTTCAATGCTTAAAACAACTATGTCGGTCATTATCGTGGGTCTCATAATAAGCTTTCCAAAACCTCATAGAGTTCATTTGAAGTTGTGTAAATAGTGTAATAAGATTATCGTCATCTTGTTTAATGATCTCATAACTGTTTCATTTTTTCTTAAGATAAGAATCCATGCTATCGAATAATCCGATATATTCATCTGTTCGTTTATCGATCATTATATCGTCTGCTAAAGAAAACATTTTTGGTAGTATTTTCCAAGAATATGGGGTAACCAATCATTTAAAGAAATAAATGCCCTTGATAATACCAATAGGTTTTAATCTTGGAACTCAAAACACACTAAGATATTTTAGTGTTTCCTTTATTTTTTCTTGCCTGGCGCAACTAAAAAGAACTTTGAGCTCCTCGGTTTCTTTTATAATGAGCACTGGTCCCAAAAAATTACAAGAATGAATGTCTCAATATTTTTGTAGAAATATATCATCATTTATTATATCTATGCTCATAGAGTATTTGTGAATTTCTTTCCCATGAAAATCAATAATTTCACGATTGTGCTTATTCTCTCAGTCTAACAAAACAAAAATATCTATGTCTCATATTCTCTCAAAAGATTTCTCGTATACAAAAGATCAATAAATAAAACTTCATTTATTGTCGGTTCAGATTATAGAGGCAAGTTCGTGTAGATAATTATTAGAGTGCATTTATTAGATTTAAATTTCTAAATCAGATTCTTTAATTTTTCACCTGAATCTCAATGTTTATGGTAAAAAAACAAATCATTATTGGATTTGGCTGTCTTATTCAGAATATAGACACTCAGAAGATCTCAGATAGCAAGCGTCACCAAAGCACTGGTTGTGGGTAATATATTATTGTAATCAATCTCCTTGGTAAAACTCATTTTGATCTTAAAGTCACATATGTTCCATAAATAGGAAGAGCTATCTCAGATAATCCCCAATATTTTTATATCCCTAATCTTGTTTGAATTGTTTTTGATATGATCAATTAATTCTATAATCTCTGTCGTTTCTCAACTTCTTGAGATTATTAAAAACAAATCATTCGGATCAATAAGCCCCATCTCTCAATGTAATAGTTCTATAGGATTTACGTAAATAGCTGATTTTCATATTGTATTGAATGTTGAGGCCATTTTTCTTCATATATATCACGATTTTCATATGCCTGTTATTGCAATCTTTCATTTACAATCAACTAAATTGTCTGCAAATTTCAAAAAAGAATCATCGAGACTATCTTTCAAAAGATTGATTGATTCTACATAATGTTTTAACAAGTCTTTATAGAAGTTAATCTGATCCATTGCAAGGATTAGTGATGAATAACTTTATCTTTTCTAGGGCTGTCTCATCATTGAATTGAACTGGGGGATTTTTCATTAAATACGAACTGGGTCATGTTAGGATACCTCATATTTTGTTGTCCTGAGCTATTTTTATACAACGAATAGCATCAACTAGTATTCCAGCACTGTTTGGACTATCTTCTACCACCAATTTTGTTTCTATGGTAGTTTTGACTCATCCAAATCATTCTCATTCTATGTATATATAAGCCCATTTTTGATCTCATAGAATCGGATTGTAATGTAGTCAGGCATGTATTTTAGGTCAATTCCCAACAATAGCTGAAAGAGCTGCTTTTTTTGAGATTTCTTTACTTACAGATCTTTCTATAAAGTTTAAAAAATCAGTATTTCATCCAATATTTACCTGTGAGGTTGATGTGATTTTCAATCATCTATCTTCGCATAATTTAGCTAACACTCTATGCAAGATCGTTGCTCAAACTTGACTCTTGACGTCGTCTCAAATCAAAGGTATTCAGTTTTTTTTAAAATTGTGCGCTAAAGCCTCATCGGTAGCTATCTTGGTGGGCATACAATTAATAAATCAACAACTGGCTTTCAATGCTTCTCCTGCATAAAATCTCGCTGCTTTGTCACTTCAAGTGGGTAAATAATTTACAACAACATCGATTTTATTCTTTATGAGTATTTCACTAATATTTACGACATTATCGCTTGATTCTTTTACGACATCCTTAAGTTTTCAGTCATTCCCATCAAGAGTCGGTCATCTATATATGGGTGCATCTAGATTGGGTACTTTAGAAATAAATATAGCACAATTTGGTTGGGCGAATATTCATTCAGATATATCCTTTCAAACCTTTGTTGTATTGATATCAAAGGCACAAATGAAATGAATATCTCCGACGTCATAATGACCGAGTTTCCTGTTCATGAGTCAAACATGATCATTTGGGTTATTTTTATAGTATTCAACTCATTGGACTAGACTAGATGCACAATTTCAAGCACCTACAAGAGCCACTCTGATTTCATTAACCATGTTTGTAGAAGTTATTGTTAAAAATTATAAAATTGATCTTTTCCTTATGTTTATCATTATAATGATAATATAATCAAGAGCTTATTTTTCAAATTACGAATGTAATGGGGGTTCTAGAAACCTTTTGCACGATAGAGGTTTCTATAAAATAATGTATGAATTCATCCAGAGTAAGATTATCTAGGTTCTGTCTCTTCTTTTCTGGTAAGATTAAATTTATATCACCAATATTTACATTGGAAATAGTTCGAAAAAAATCATTTAATGAATAATTATTGATTTCTGGAAAATCTATACTAGCAAATTTATAATCCACGCCTCTTGATTCTAAATAATTAACATATAATAAATTTATGTTGTTTTGATGTTCTTGATATCTGCCTTCCAAAAGTTTTGGTGTTATATCATCGACAAAGAAAGTTATAGGAAGTCACTTTCTTCTCGAAAAATCAATAAAAAAATCAAAAATTTCTATTTTCGGATTTCTGTTAGCTCGCAGTAAGACTCCCAATCTCGATTTTATATCACCAACAACCTCAAAAACATGGTCATCCTTATTGATTCTTATGGAATTACCTTCATTTTCTCTGAAAGATTCCTCATCCATGTTAGATAGTAAATTTAATAAACTTTTTCTTCCCTATCTTTAAATAAACCTCTTTGTCTATGATGAAATCGATATCATTAATCTTCTTAAATTCAGAAGAAGCGGTTCTCATCTTAATTGCTCAAGATTCAATCATTCTCCTGGCATCAGATTTAGATGGGAAAAGCTTATGCTGAAACAAAAGTGCAACCAAAGACCCCTTTTCTGTATCTATATTTTCAAAATCTTCCTCATTAAAAGTATTTTTTGAAAACTTTCTGGTGAATTCATCAGCCGCTTTCTGAGCTTCTTCATCTCAATTAATAATTGAAGTAATATAATAAGCTAATGCTTTTTTGAATTCATATGGATTTTTGCCAATAAGTTCCTCGAATCCTTCTTTCTCCTGTTGTTGTATATCAACGAAATTGAATATGTATAGATCTAATAATGAGTCAGGAATAGACATTATTTTACCATAAACATTCGTGCTGTTTTCGAGCAATCATACATAATTATTTAATGATTTTGACATTTTTTCTCATGTTCAGGTAATTCATGGTAATAAGGGTGTTGTAATGAATGTCTCTGGACGTAATCAAAGCTTATTCATCAACTCTCTAGTTATATGAAAATTCAATAGTTGATCCTTACCTCATATCTCTAGATCAGCATTTACTTTGATTGAATCTAAAGCCATAAGCAATGGGTAAAATACCTCTGCTAAAGACAATCAATATCATCACTCCAATCTTTTTTTGAAATCTTCTCTCTGTAAAAGAGAGCCCATAGAAACCTTTTGAAAGAACCTTGTTAATTCTTCAATTCATATCCCAGATAAAATAGAAGTATTGTGTACTACGTCAGTATGGTCTAAGTTTATAAATTTGGCGGCTTGTAATTTATATTGTTCATAATTTTTTTTAATATCGTCATCGGTCAGAATCTTCCTCTCTGTGTTTCTTCCTGTAGGATCTCAAATTTTTGCTGTAAAATCTCAAATTATTAGAGTAATTCTTTTTCCAGTGGATTGAATCAATCTAGCAATATTTATAGGAATCGAGTGTCACAGGTGGATTTCCAGCCCAGTAGGATCAATTCAAAATTTAATTACTGGATTGTCTTTCTCTATTACTTTCTTGAGCTCTTCAATATTTGGGACAATATTATCTACTTTGAGCATAAGAATAGAAATCATTTGATCGACAGTTAGTCAATCATTGGTAATGAGCTTTCTTTCGGTAAAATTATCTGTTAGGTTATAGAGATCTTGAACCTTTGGGAATAAATTAACCATCCTTATAAAGTAAACAAAATAAATATTGTTTTAATATTTATATTTATTTACGTATGAATGTCAATCCATTGTTCGTGAAAAGAAATTTATCGGGTATTACAGAAACTATAGTTTGTTTTTAATCTATTATTACTTCATTAATTCCCAGTTCTCTCTTAATATAATCCTCTCTATTCATCAAGATCAATGCGTCCATGTCATCAGGTTCTCGCTCTTTCCCAAACGTATTCAACAATTCAGAATGATGGAAGGGGACGATATAATTATTCGTCAGTTTTTTATATTCTTCATTAAAGGTCTCGATGAAGTGGGCATTTTTGGTAATCGGTGAGATGACGATAATGTCAGTGCCGATGAAGTTTTTCTCCAGAAGCCACTTGCAAAATAATTGCGAATAAAATTGCAAGGTATCAGTGACCAATCACTTCGCGAGCGGATTGGATTCGATAAATTCATAATCCTTATACCGATATTGGACGATGCCATTGTCCTTATACATCTGCTTCAATGCACTCAATCACAGGTTAAGCGTCTCCACGGATTGATAGAATCCATGCTTCACGTTGATCGCCTTGCAGAAATTTTCATTGATATAAAGCAGGACGAAATCGTCTTTCTTGAGGCTATTTCTCAGGAAGAGGAGCGTATGGAAGGACTGCGGGATTAGCGTAATATTTTTGATCTCGAAGAAATTTCCGTATGCGGAATTGATCGTATTGATGCTTGTTTTGTTGAGATATATGATATAGAGTCTGAAAAAGAGTTCGCCTGATTCTCCGATGACGTATTTCTTCTCTTCGCCGTCCACATAGATCGTATCGATATATGCCATGATCCTCTCACCATCTACGTTGTGCAGTTTCTTCGTGCCCTGACATTTTTCATCGATGATCTTCTTCAGATCTTGCAGAGTAAATTTCTCTTCCACCGTCTGATAGATATCAAATCTAAAGAAAGAAAATCTCGTCTCGTCCAACATAAAGTAGTGCTGATATTTGGGATATCATTGGGATTGTCTGATGACGTCTGAGAACGCTTCATGTAAGACATACGGCAAAATCTGTTCCTGTTCACGTGATTTGTACACGCGGAATTTGGGGTAGGATTCGGAGAGATATTCATATCGGATGTAGAACACAATTGCAGGTAATGGATTAAATGTCTCAATCGAGTTCCCCCTTAGAGTAAAGGGGGAGGGCCGGAACGGCGGGGGATTTTTTATTTCATTTCTGATTCTCTTGTAGTGACAATGCTCTCTATATCAAGGCTTACACCTTCCAAATTATCCAATACATCATCGTTTCTGTATCTTACAGTTTTTATTCATAAGTTTCTCAATACCATATCTCTCTTCTCATCATAATCGCCAGATCATTCATGGCTTTCTCCATCTATTTCTAAACAAAGCTTCAGCTTGGGGCAATAGAAGTCTAGTATGTATCAGGCAATAGGTTTCTGTCTTAGGAATCTATATCATAGTCTATCTCATTTCAATAAACAATGCCACATCAATCATTCCGCTTGAGTAGGAGCTTTCCTATTCTCTTGAGCATACGCTTTGAGCTTATTGTTGTAACGTATAAACATATGCGTTGTTACAAAATAAATCTCCCACCCTATCGGGTCCCCTTTGACTACGCAAAGGACCTTGCCCCCTCTTTAGGTAAAGAGGGTACGTCATTTTTATTATTTCTTCTTATGCTCTCTCATTCCCTTGATCGTATAATACAATGAGAATAGCGCGAAGAAGGTGTTCATACCAAAGAATATTCGGCTGGCTTCTGTATAACTAAATATAGCTACAAAGATACTTCCTAGAGTAAGTGCAATGTTTCTACGTTGGCTTCATAAGCGAGATGCAAAGCCGATTCCCAAGATGGCCATCCCAGCGACAAAAAGGATAGTCCGATAATTTTGGAAGAGAAACAATGACCATATGATCAAGACGATTCCACTTCCTCCGATGATGATGCTATTGAGACGATCGCGAGAAGGGAGCATCATAAGGATACAAGAGATCGCTACCAAGATCTCCATGAAGATAAAAAACACAGCACCTCATGAGAGATATCCTACGATAGCATAGACCAACATGATCCATGAGCCGATCCCGAAAAGCCAGTTCTTAGTAGACTTGTAAGGCAGCTTTACTTTCTCTGCAGGCCAAGCAGATCCTATCAAGAGGATGAGTGAACCAGTAAGACCGATGAGGAAAGTACTATCCATGGGATGGAAAAATATAAAAAATCAACCCGTGTATATGGATTTCTATTTTATTTCCAACATAAAAAATCCTTTACCATGTCGGCGATATCACCGCAATGTTTTTATAGAGGTGGTGGGTTATTTTCATATATCTAAAGTCTCAGATGTGGCTTCATGAGCATATATTATTGACTTGTTGACGTCAACGAAGCGATCGTTTGCCAGTCATCAAGCACCAATTAATTACTTCCTCCCTAACTTCTTTTGCTGCCTCATTCTCTTCTTGGCTTCTTTGATATGATCGCTGGCGGGTAATCTTTCTGGCATCGTGCCTCAGATATCCTGGATAGTTTTTCTTTTTTTTACCAACTTAAAGTGGGATTTTTGGGGTTGGGTGATATCAACGAAATGCTCCTGGATATCATGACTACTGTTTGTATAAGCAATCTTTGCTTTGTCTACAACTTTGAGAAAGTTACGATAATCAGAATATTCCAAAATTTTTACTAAACCACTTGATTTTCCCAAAAGGGCAGATATAATTACCACATATTTTTATATGTTTTATCTGAATCGGCATGTTTACGTGAATTACGAAGTGAAAAACTATGATTTTTATTGATTACTCCAATCTCTTTTTCTCCCAATATAGCATGGGGTGGAGATTTAACTTGGATAAATTTTTTGAAGCGATAGAAAAAGAATCTAAGATTAACAAAACGCTTTTTTTTGGTGCTTATAGCGATGAAAAACCCTCTCAAAAAAATTGGGCGTTGAAGCTACAAGAGAAGTATAAAAATAAGGATGCTTTTTATATCTACTTCAAGGTATTGAGGAAGAAATGAGGTAAAAACAAGGGAAACGTAGATACAGAAATGGGGTATTATATCAGTGAAGAAACAAATAATTTTGATACAATGATATTGTTTAGCGGAGATGGCGATTTCTGCCCAATTATAAAAGATTTGGTGATAAACAAAAAGAAAAAAGTTTTTCTCTTTAGTACGGCTAAGCATACAGGAGCAGAATTATATGAGTTAGAGAGAGAAATAGATGCCGCTTCTCTATATAAAATATTTGATATAAACAGTAATAAAGAGGATATAACTCGCAACCTCAAAAGTATTATCAGATGATCTCTTGTTCTATTCCCAGAACTCATGGCCCACTATAAGAGTCTAGGGACTAAAGATATCCAAAAAAAAATTCAATATATCGATGATCTGATCCAGGGATCGTTGCTTGCTCCTCAGAGACATTTAATCAAAGTAGATGAACAGGTGCCACAAGATCCATTTTTTAAGCTGAAAAACTCCAATCAGGAATACATCTATGCTATCATCAAGAAACGGAAGAAAGAAGATAAGGAAAGGATTGTTTTCTACCTCAAAACATTGATATAAAATTATCTTGCATTATCTAGAAAAAACACTATACTTACTTCACTATTAATTTTGCATAGGTGGGCTTGTCCTACCTTTTTGCGTATTAAAAAAAGGTTCCCACTGACCAGCTTTCTTTTATTCCGCCCCTGGCGGACCTACGCTTCCCTACCATAACCTTTTAACCATTTAACCTTTTAACTTTTTAACTCCGCCTCCGGCGGTTGTCTATACTATAATTGTACAAAAATTTTCAATTAGCTGTAAGGATGAGCATTTGAAAAAAGAAAAATTAAATAAGAAATTACAAATTATCAACGAACTCCTTGAGATTTTTTCTAACTATTCCACACTCCTTGTCTCACAAAACTCATAATTTTTGTAACAATATTTCTTTGGAATAGGTTGATATTTTTTTGACTTTAATAACTGAAATTGCTTCTAGATTATTTTCATAATCACCAGAAACTTCTATATCAAGTTGTTCTTTTTTATCTGTGATTGATGTAATTTTCATCAATAAATAATCATTCTTATCTCTTGTGAGAATAAGTACTGGCCTTATCTTTGTTTTTGATCCATCTGTATATGGCAGTTCTGCGAGCGCTATATCGCCAAATATTAAATTATCTATATCTCTCATAATAATCGGACTCATCAGCTAAATCGTCAAACATGCCACTAGATTTTATTTCGGCAAAAGCTTGAGCCTTTTTTTGTTCTCTTGCAAGAATAGAATATGGATAATCTCTCTGTCTGACTAGATTGTAGTCAATTATTTCCATGCTGTCAGTTTTTTTTCGTGGGGCATCTTCATGAGAATAATTAGAGATTTCTTTGGCGTTGGCATTGGAAAGATTTTTGAGTATTTCGTCTATAATTTCATATTCTTGGTGTGAAAAAACATTCTGGAATTGTCTATTTCAGATGAGTCTTTGTTGATGATATCACATATATTCAGCGTCTACTACTAAGAGTTCTTTGTTCTCTTCCATATCTTGCATGATCTTATCGAATTTATATGGAGCAGGTCACATAGGCAATTTGATATAATTCATTCCCGTCATGCTTTGTCCATATTTTTCGTAGTAGTCGAAATCACAGAAATAGAGGAGTTTGTAGAGTACAGTTTTTCCTACATTAGGCTTCATGCCTACTTTGTACAATATGTATAGCAAAAGCTCTTTGAATTTAGCGAGATTGCCAGGTATTACTTTTTTCTTGGGAATCTCAAAAATTCCTTGCTTAATGGCTTCGGCAGGAATATCGAAGATATTAGCGTATTGCACGAGTTCTTCCTTGGAGATTGCTCTCTTCCCAGACTCAATATTTGCAAGAGTTACTCTGCTGATATTGAGCATACGAGCAAGCTCTTCCTGTGTATATCCATGAGCTTCTCTAAGTGATTGAAGTGTATCGCTAAGTTTTTTCATGGGAGTTGAAAAAGAATAAAGTGGTAGAATAGTAATCATAATTTACATAAATGCAAGAGATTTTACAAGAAAATGTATAATTATATGTGATTGTGTAAAGTTATGCTACAAAAGATTTTTCATTTTAAGAAAAAAAGGTCATCACTGACCAGCTTTTTTTATTCCGCCCCTGGCGGACCTACGCTTCCCTCCTACAACCTTTTAACCTTTTAACTTTTTAACCTTTTAACCCCGCGCCAGCGGTGGGCAAGTGGTTTGGGGAGGTAGGTGTCTATACTATAATTGTACAAGAATTTTCCGTTAGCTGTAAGGATGAGCATTGGATACAAAAAGGAAATTAAATGAAATGAGAATGAAAATTATTTTTTCAAAACTCACAACAGTCTAGATCATAATCGTCATGGAAGATTACTTACTAATACTTGTGGTGTTGAAATTTCTCAGTCGCCCAGATAATTACTTAGATATATATTTCATAGAGAAGAGAAAATTATTTTATCGATTTTTCCTGCGTCATTAGTAATAGGATATGCACTCATAATTAAGCTTGTATATCAACTTAGTATATCTCAAGTTATAAATTGTTCTCAGAAATTTATTTTAACTCAATCTACAAAATAATCTCAATTTTGTCACCATTTTTCTCAATCCAAACTGTAATAAAATATACTGTTTTTGAAAACACAAGCTCATATCCCTTGTCCTAGATCTGTTGCGATGATACAATGATCATCATCTCAATCAGTTAGATATGGAAAGGATGTGCTGTGTGTATCATCTTCGCGAATTTCAAATATTTTTTGCTTATTTTTGTAGAAAACAGCCATTTTATTATGATATTTAGAGTGTCATATATTGCTATCATAATAAAGAACAAAATACACATCATCACCTTTCATAAGAGTTACAATTCTATTTCAGCTATCAATATTTGCAAAATTTATTGCGCTGCCTCAATCATAATACGGTTTACCATCAAGAAAAAAGTTTAAATTTGTGAGTGCATTATCCAAATTTCGAGTTGTGTGACTTAAAATATGTGAACCAAAAAAACTTGGATCTCATTGGATATTACTCAAATCTATTTGTGATATTTTATTGGATTTTATATCGTATTTGAAATATCTATCTCATCAGTCAAATGCTCACTCTTTAGAATCATCAAAGAAAGCTTTATATATTAACTCATTATCATCAAAATATAATATCTGAGGAGAATAAATAGAAAATTCTGATTTGTCACTAAATTCATTCATGTCCCTTTTATATATTAATTTATCATTTATGAAGATCATATTTGAGACACAGACATTCGATTTTTCAATGGAATCATACATCAGGTCACTACACTGAGTATAGGCAATATTATCTCAATAAACAAAATAAGCGTCATAGTTATCATTAGTATTATAAACTTTTCAATTAAATTCAGTTATAACATTGTTTTTTGGAGAAGATCAAAAGTGTGTGCTGACATAATGATTTCATCTTAATTTCATATATACTCATGATCATATAATAGTGTCATTAGAATATCGAGTTCATGCATATCGCTGATCTGGACTCCGTATCATTTGGTATTTACTAAAAAATCATGATGCAACATCATAGTTTATAACTGGTTTTGAGGACTGCATTGTTGCACACCCAGCTAGTACTATCGTAGCTAAGAAAATAAGAAGTAGAGATTTTTTCATGCGTGAAATGAAAAAATAAAAAATTATTCTGCTGCTGGTAAGGCAGGTTTGGGATTGCTCGAAAGTGATAACGATGCTTGCTCTTCATAGGTGTCTGGAACCAAACTTAACTGTATAATCTTCTCTGACATAAGATAAATATTATCTTCTGCATTTTTCATATTGTTGCCAAAGATGTGATCAATATCTTCTAATAATGATTGTCTTTGTTCTTTTGAAATAGCATATTTGACTGGTCATACTCTCTCTGAATCTTCAACTGGAATTTGGATGATTCATTTAGTAATGACCATTAGGATATTATCAAGAAGATCATTTTTCAGTGTTTTTTGTGCACCTACTAAATTTGCAATAGAATATTGTAAAGTATCAATATTATCTGGTGAAATATTGCGATAAAGATCGGCGACAACATTATTTGCCTTCAACATACTGAAAATATCTAGATAAAGCATGTTAGACGACACCTGGATACTCTGATCTTTGTCTTTTATAAATGGCTCTAGAAATGACGATGCATCCGTAAGATCTTTTGAAACTTGAATACTAGTGGTCATGGTTAGTGTGTTTTCAGAGAAGTCAGGATATTGCTCCTGAATTTCACTGTATTCCATAGTACTACGATATAGCTTAGAAAAAACATTATTCAATGCACGTACATACTCTACAACATGTTCGCTCGATTTAGGCGAAACATAATATGACGATTTACTCGCACACCCAGCCAGCACTATCGCAGCCAAGAAAATAAGAAGCAGCACCAACTGTTTTAGAAATCTTCAATGAAAAATTGAAGCGTCTAAAATCGTTGGTATTGTTCTCTCATCCACCCCGAATTGGGATTGGTGGTGTTCGAACGAGGATTTTTTCATGCGTGAAATGAAAAAAATAAAAAATTATCTTTTCTCTTTGCCATAAATTATATATATGACTCATTTGTAATAAATAATTTGTAGAAGGTAGAACATTATAAGAGTAATCTCCATCGATTCTAAAATGATGAATAATCGTCCATCATTAGCTTCATTTGAACAGGTAGATTTAGATATTTCTTTTCGGCTTTGTTTATCTTCTATTGCTGTTTGTTGCGCAGCATATGGATTTGCAGCATTAGTTAGTCCAATATAACAATTATTGAAACTTCTATTATAAGTTATTGCTACTGTTATAATCAGACAAACAGGTATGAATATAAAGAAAATGGTTTTTATTAGTCTATGCCATGATTTATTCTCGAGAAATTTATATTTTTCAGTGGATAAAGGAAAGAAAATTTTTCTAAGAAATCTTCTTAATTTAGATCCCTTAGCGGTAAATAATCATGCTACTGAAATTAATATTAACAAAATCAATGCTAATGCAATTAGAATGAATAGTCGAAAAAAGAAATTTCACATATGCATAAATGAAAAAGTAAAAAAATTATTCTACTGTATCTACAGGATCTCATTGTTGCATGTTATCAACTGCATCTTCTAAATCATAACATTCTCAACCAACATATCACTGAACATCATCTATTTGTCCATTCAACTCATTTATTGTATTATTAGCGTCTTCTATATTACTATTGGCTGTTTCAAGGTTTGATTGACAAGAACTTAACTCATCTTGCAAGTCATTATATTCCTGATCACTTACACATCAAGTAAGAATCATTGTTGTCATTAGGCCAATGACAATTATTAATAATTTTTTCATGCGTGAAATGAAAAAATAAAGAATATCAACATATACCCTTTTTATGTCCTTTTCCAATATAAAAAAAATTCTGTATATATATACTCTCCATATAGTTGTTCATAACGATGATTAGATATCATTTAGACAAGAAAGTCAATCTTGTTTAACAAGTTTTTAACAACTTCTGATAACCAAAGGTTGTCAATTAAATGTCATTTAAACTATCTTTATTATTATTTTCCTTTATAATAAGCACACTTAGATGTAGCCCCGCCTAATTGTGGGGAGTGAGTCCTTACCTTCGGGTTTAAGGACTTTTGTTATATTCCAAACATTACTCTTGTATTGTTGTCTACTAATTTTTTAATCTCTTCATCGTCAATTTTTCCTTTTATAATCACAGCACCAGTGTCTTTTCATGTTTGTAATCTTTTTTTAGAAATACATCTTATTTGCCTCACTTTGATTAATGATTTATGATCTAATCAATTTGTCTCACTAGCTTCAATTTCTACATCAAAACGGTCTTTAGATTTATTTTCCTCATCTTCATATGAAGTTATTGGGATGACGACAATATCTTCTCAATACCTATACTCGTCGTGTTTGTATATTATCACAGGTCTTCTACCATTAATTTCAGTTCATACATTCATTCAAAAGTTAACAAAGCATATTTTTCGTTTATTTATTTCAGCAAGTTGCTGCTTTTTATTATTCATTTTGATTTTATCTCTAAACCATTTTGAATGGTTATTAATATTGTGTTTTTTATTCTCTTTCTTTTCCAGAAAATCTTTATGCATATCAACAGGATATCATTCTTGAAATAAATTTTCATAAGGTTCTTTTTGGTCTACACCAATATTAAGATCTACACTTACATAATCTGTTTCCGCCATTTTAATATCACAAAAAAATAATAAACTCGATCTTTTCAAAAAGAATTATATTAATTATAATAAATATTACCACTATTTCTTAGCTGCTTTTTTCGCAGCTGGTTTTTTAGTTGTTGTCTTTTTGACCGTTGCTTTCTTAGTGACCTTCTTACCAACCTTCGCTTCCTTTCCTTCACTCTCAACTTTTCAACTCTCAACCTTTCAACCTTTATTTCCAAACTTTCCCGCACTAATAATCGCAACACAATCTTCTAGCGTTAAGTCTGTAGCATCTTTGCCACCTTTGGGAATCCTAAAGTTTGTTTTGCCGTACTTAATATACGGTCCGTACATACCATTCAAGACGTAGATTTTATCCTTCTCATAGTCGAAGGCCTGTATGTTTTTATTTTTTTCCGTTTCAATTTTCTTTTCTATCAGTGGTATAGCCTGCTCCAGAGTAATGGTACTCAAGCTCAGATCGTTCGTGCCGTCACTGTCTTTGGCGGGCTTGGGAATAGAGACGAACATGGTCTTCCACTTGATATAAGGACCAAATCTACCAGATCCCGTCGTTACTTTTTCGCCCTGATACTCGCCCAGAGACGCTGGACCAGCGAATGCCGCGAGGGCTTCTTCTAGCGTGATAGTCTCAATATTCTTGCCCATGGGAAGCGATGCAAACTTGGGCTTCTCCGTCTCGGTCGTCTGACCAATCTGGACCATCGCACCAAATCTACCAATTCTCGCAATGACTCTCTTGCCACTATTTGGATCTATGCCGAGTTCTCTTTCACCACTTTGCCTATCGGCATCCTTGATCGTCTTCGCAACGGTCTCATGAAATGGCCCGTAAAAAGCGCCAATCATCTTGGACCAGTTCATCTTGCCTTCAGCGATCTCATCAAATTCTTCTTCTACATTCGCCGTGAAATTGTAGTCCATAATATTCTCAAAATTCGCTACCAAGAAATCAGTCACGACCATACCGGTATCGGTAGGAAATAATTTCTGCTTCTCAGCGCCAGTATTTTGCTGCTTGGTTTCATTAGTGATCGTGCCGTCTTTGAGCATCAACTCAATATACTTTCTGACGGTTCATTCTCTATCTTCTTTGACAATATATCATCTTTTCAAGACCGTAGAAATAGTTGGCGCATAGGTTGATGGCCTACCGATGCCAAGTTCTTCCATCTTCTTTACTAATGACGCTTCTGTATATCTTGGTGGATGATTCTTAAATTTCTCAGTAGCTACGAGCGATTTCGCCGTTGGCTTCTCGCCAACTTTCAATACTGGCAACATACCTTCTTGATCGCCATCTTCATTCTCATCGTCGCGTCATTCCATATACACTTTCAAGAATCCATCAAACTTAATGACTTCGCCACTCGCGATAAATTGAAATTTGTCATTCGTAGAAATATCAATCGTTGCCTTGGTTTTCTCTATCTCAGCAGAAGCCATTTGCGATGCAATGGTTCTCTTTCGGATCAATTCATACAATCTCTTTTCACTCGCATCGCCACCAGCAGAGGAGTTTTCCATATGCGTTGGCCTGATACATTCATGAGCTTCTTGTGATCCTTTTGACTTAGTGACATAATTCGTAGGCTTCGCATATTTCGCTCCATATAACTTCGTAATCTCAGCCTCAGCTGCCTTGAGCGCAAAATCTGAGAGATTGACGGAGTCAGTTCTCATGTAGGTAATCAGCCCCGCTTCATATAATTTTTGCGCGACCTGCATCGTCCTCGCTACTGAGGATCAGATTTTTCTGCTCGCTTCTTGCTGCAATGTTGATGTTGTAAACGGCGCAGAAGGTGACTTCTTGCCGGGTTTGACGTCAATGTCTGTGATCGTATAGATTGCGTTTTTACAGGTCTCCAAAAATTTCTGAGCCTCGTCGGCGTTTGTCAGATCCTTTGAAAGTTCGGCTTTGAAGTCTTTCTTAGCGTCTCCGATAAAGTTTCCGATGACTTTGAAAAAAGAAGATCACTGAAACTTCTGGATCTCTCTTTCTCTCTCGACGATCAATTCTACGGCTACAGACTGGACTCTACCAGCACTCAAACCTCTTTTAACTTTCTGCCAGAGGACTGGGGACAATTCAAAACCTACTAATCTATCTAGTACTCTTCTCGCTTGCTGCGCATCGACGAGATGCATATCTATGGTTCTGGGGTTCTTGACTGCATGTTCTATCGCTTCTTTGGTGATCTCATGGAAGACAATCCTGGCCGTCTTGGAAATATCCAATCCTAATTGATTCGCGACATGTCGGCCGATCGCTTCTCCTTCGCGGTCCTCATCGGTAGCGATCCAGACCTTATCGGCCTTCTTCGCTAAAGACTTCAGCTCGTTGACGACTTTCGTCTTGTCGGGAGAGACTTCATATTGCGGAGCGAAATCGTTTTTCACATCGACGCCCAATGATTTCTGAGGCAGATCTACGACATGCCCAAAGGATGCCTTGACCTCAAATCCCTCACCGAGAAATTTTTTGATCGTAGCGGATTTTGCAGGAGACTCAACGATTACTAAATTATTGGCCATTAATCCAAAAAAAGAACATAAAAAAATTACTGGAGTGCTAAACCTTGAGTGTTAAGTTCTCAGTGCTAAGTTTTAAGTGTAGGTATTCTCTATTTAAAACTCAAAACTTAACATTTAACATTCCCATTTCGGGACAATTGTATATAAGCTGGCGATTTTTTCAATGGGAAAATTTTTAGGTATCCATTCCCAGGAGCGGAAGTGAAATAAGTAGCTCATTGGCCCCCCTGCTCACCCGGGTGCCTGATTGAAGTAATGGGCTTATTGCCTGCAATTTTCTTCATTCGCACCCGGGTGATGATTGGCTCACTAATTCAATCAAAAAGGAATTCAGGGACTTATCATTGCATAGTTTTTCAAAATATCTATATACCTTAGATACAAGGTTTATATCCTAATTGTGCTTTATCATGACCCTAGTGAAATATACTTCCATAGAGATTAGAGAAAACGGAGAAGAGCTGGTGGATGTATCCACGCTTGGCCTCCTTGTCCAACCCCAATATTATCAGCAAGGTTTCTCCACAGACCCTAAGGTATACTTGAGGAAGGAGACAGCAAAAAAATTATTAGACGTACAAAATAGCCTAGGGAATCTTCGTCTTAAAATACGAGATGCATATCGTTCTAGAGATGTCCAAAATAATATCTATCAGAAATATCGGGCTGACTCAGTGAAGCAACATCCAGATCGAGATGAAGAGAAATTGAAAATGGAAGTGGGAAAATTCGTTTCACCTCCCTATCAGACGGAGAGAATCCCGCCTCATGCTACGTGAGGGACTGTAGACCTGACCTTGGTAGACGAGCAGGGCAATGAATTAGATATGGGAACGGAATTTGATTTTTTCGGTCCTGAAGCGAGCCCATTTTATTTTGAAATTTATAGAAATAAACCTGAAGTTACTCAAAATAGAAAGCTTCTGCACGATGCAATGCTGGCGGCATGATTTACTTTAGATGAAGATGAATGGCGGCATTTCGACTGGGGAAACCAGATGCGGGCATTGAAGTCAGGTAAGCCATTCGCTTTCTATGGAGAAGCCAATCCACTCCCACCAGGGGCGGACAAGCCCGGGAGCAGAAGTGAAATAATCGACCACTGTTCATAAGAGCTAAAAATAAAAAAAAGAGACCCATATCGGACCTCTTTTTTCATAGAAATATTTTTCGAATATTATTTTGTCTTGAATACTCTTTGCATCATCAGCATGACTCGGCCTCTCAACTCATTTTCATGAGGAGTGGAAATTTGCGTCATGATTCATGATTGCTTCAAAGCGTTCAAATGTTTCTGATAGTAAGGATTGCCTCCATTGTATGCAGATCCTCGCATCAACCTAGAAAGGATAGTACCAAACTGAGCTCTATCGACTTTCGCATTGGGAGCAAAGGTTTTGTTTACCGTCACGCCATCACTTGCATATCACATCAATCATAATCTACATGCGGTGATCGCATAATATTGTGATTCTTTACTCAGTGAAGAGATATCAGAGAAGTTGCAATTTGTACCACCGGTAGAGATCGTTTTTCATAAAACATTTGTTGCAAAATTGCTGATCATTTTCGCCATATCTTTCCTGATCAAGGTACCATTGATATTTGCTTGTTGGATAGTTGGCAGGGTAGTGATATCGTAATTATATGCTCGGAGATATGCATTATTCAATTCTGTAGAGTATGGTGAATGAACGATACTTGCAACGGGTTTGTCAGCAGAAGAATGGAAGGGTAGCATCTGGATTATTTTGTCCGTCAATGAACATGGACCACAAAGCTTATCGTAATAACTATCACTGCAATCTCTCTGAGCAGGACATTGATCCTTTACAGCTGGAGGGCCTCCTCCGCCTCAACCATTTGATCCTCATCCATTATCTTGATGGGAATCTGATGATCAGAGTGTTATAGAGACCATAGAGATATTATTATCGATGTTTTTTTCTAATCATTTATCTGTATTCGACAAATCTACATCACTATCAATCCCCACTCAAACGTTAGTAATGGTATCTCCTGCTTTGAGCGTAGGATCGACTTGCATAGTCACGATAATGCTACCACTTTCT
>CAIXFE010000001.1 GCA_903918675.1 uncultured bacterium | reverse complement strand
TGGATTCAATAAAGAATATATCAATGCCCTCATCAGCGATAAAGAAGTTCTGGATTATTTTTTAGCGATCACAAGAACGTTCCCTCTTTATCTAAAGAGGGGGGACCACGAAGTGGTGGGAGATTTTCCTAAGCTTATCGCCAAATGGATTGTCGGTCCTATCGCCGCATGGATGAAAGAAAATTTGAAAGCCATCAGCGCACTCCCCTTCTCTCCAGATCAATTCAGTGCATTTTTGACCAAAGCACAAGAGGGATCTCTGATGGAAAATCAGTTGAAAATAATTATGGAGTCCATGTTGTCTACATGAAAACCCGTCGAAGATATTATCAAAGAGAAATGATTCGACGTTGCAGTGATAGATGAGAGCGCATTAGAAAATATTGTGAAAGAAGTCCTCGCAGAAAATCCCAAGATCGTAGAAGAATATAAAAATGGGAAACTTACCGTCATAGGATTCCTCGTCGGACAAGTAATGAAAAAGACGGGTGGGAAGGTCAATCCAAAGACCGCAGGAGATAAAATCCTTCTTTATTTATCAACTCAATAAACATGCTTTTCTTAAAAAAGAAACCGACATTGAAAGATTTTCAAGAATATGTGCATGAACTTGAAAAAGAACGTGGTCTCACGGGCAAGACGGTTCTGCAAAAATGTTTAATGTTAGGCGAAGAGATGGGAGAATTATTCCAAGCTATACGCAAAGAAGAAAATATAACCATCGATCATAATTCAAAATTCGGCACGATTGAAGAAGAGCTTTCGGATATTTTCATTCATATGTGCTCAATCGCAAACAGTTATGGTATTAATTTAGAAGAAGCCTTTCGTAAAAAAGAAGAGATCAATAAAAAAAGATCTTGGAGCAAATCAAAGGCAGCATAAAGGAGAACCCCGAATTGAAATAATATTTTTACATCTCCTTCATCGACATGAAAAAAAAGCAAAAGGTTCTGATCAGTAAGGACGGTCCATACCTCGTCTCTGGGAGCGTACCCTTAGCGAAAGAGATCTCCGTGTCCGGACCAAGTGGAGAACCAGAAACACGAAAAAAAGGAAAAGAGTATCCACTGCAAGAATCGTATGCACTCTGCAGATGTGGTAAATCTAAAAATCCTCCTTACTGTGATGGCTCACATATCCACAGTAAATTTGATGGCAGAGAAGTGGCGAATAGAGATAAATATTTAGATCAAGCAGAGATATTGGAAGGTCCAGAACTGGATCTTACTGATGCGGAAAATCTTTGCTCACTTGCGAGATTTTGTCATCTGGCAGGAGGCACCTGGGACAATGTAGAAAATTCGGATGCCCCTGAAGCTAAAAAGATAGCGATACAGACCGCATGCAATTGCCCCTCAGGCAGACTCACGGTACGAGATAAGAAAACATGAAAACCTATTGAGCCTAAATTAGAAGCCTCTATCGGAGTGACAGAAGATCCTGAAGCAAACGTAAGTGGCCCCCTCCGGGTCAAATGAGGCATCGAAATAGAATCTGCCGATGGCATTCCTTACGAAGTGAGAAATCGTGTAACTCTCTGTAGATGTGGAAATTCCAGAAATAAACCCTTCTGCGATGGCTCACACATGCACACAGGATTTAACGATGGTGATGAAAGTTTAGAGTAAAATTTTACCGAGAATAAAAAATCAACAAGACTCAATCATCATGCATCATGCATCTTGAATCATACATCAATTCGACCTTCTACCTTCCACCTTTTACCTTTCACCTTCCCCTCCATGACTATCAAGCTCATACTCAGCATCGCCATCACTTGGGGACTTACCAAGCTGATCAAGATAACGATCGATACAATCAAAGAAAAAAAATTCTCTCGAAAGATCGTGATGTACAATGGAGGATTATTTTCAAGTCACACCGCAGCGATCATTGCCACAACTACAGCAATTTTCTTCGAGACCTGATTTTCTGCTCTCTTAGCGCTTAGTATTATGTTCTCTTTGATCATCATCAATGATGCCTTGAATGTGAGACGAGTCACAGAAGAACAATCCAGAGCGATTAACAAATTGACCAAAGGGATGAAATGATTTACTAAGCTGAGTGAGCATATCGGGCATAAGCCCAGAGAAGTAATTTTTTGATTGCTCATAGGGATCATCATTCCGATTATAATCTATATCATCTAGAGCAATAAGCACAATGGGAATAGGCCTGAGTAAAGGCTTTTTTCGAATGGGTTGACTTTATATAAGATATATTTATAGTAGAGGAGAGACAAATCAACTTTATACACTATTTCAAGGATATGCTAAATATGGAACAAATAGCTCACTTATTAAACGAGGAGCCAAAAAAGAAAAAAATCATAACGGGAGATCCAAACACATTCATATCTATTATGAATAAAATTTTTGATGGGAAAGTTACAGTTCCGACCCCCAATGACAAGACAGACAGCGACATAACATTTTATCCAATAAGTAAGAATGCAGGGACTAGTCAAGCATTCTCACAAATCCTTAGCGCACCAAATGAAGAGCTCCAGAGAAGGCTCACAAGCCAACTCATCCAAGAATTGCAGGCAGAAACAAATGAAGGACTAATGGGCCTCTTTGGCTTAGAGTTTAAAGGATATGAGATAAGCAAAGGACGCAGCGAGATAGATAAAGTGTGGCATACTATCATCTCTACCCTAGAGATCAAAGACACTGAAAAATTTATTACTTTCATACAGTGATTGAAAAATATGCATCATAAAACTGGTACGATACATGGGCTTGCGACCAAGATAGACATGATCTTCAGAGATTTTATCACACAGTTTCGAAACACATATGAAAAGATACAACAAGGACACATGGAAAATCCGAAACAAATGTTCACATCTGGAGGAATAGATAATTTTATGGAAACGAGAAAAGAAATTTTCAATGCTATACCGATGTTAAAAAAACCTGGTATCCTAGGGAAACTTGAACACAGAACCCCCATGATCAACCTCGGAGAAGCTTGGAAAAATAAAGGAATAAAGTTGTATAAGAAAGCTCTAGATGCTGGTTTTCAAGCAGATGTCACGAATACTTCATGAACAATCACAGGGCCATCTTTTGCCAGTAATTTCATCGACAAGATCGAAACCCCTGATGGTTTCACTGCCCAGATAGAACGAGAGAATAAGACAAACGAGGCTTTAAATCTCATAAATGAGATATATTCATCTATCCAAACCGGCGGAGAGGAAGATCAAATCTCCCCAGAAAGAAGAATTTATTATATGGATTTACTTCTAAGACTCATCGAAGAAATGAGAATAGGAACCGAAGACGTCCAAAAAAAAGTTACTAATACGCCAGCTTTTGGACACTTCAAACCAAGTATGAGAAATAACATTATATCTAGATTGGAGAGAGATCAAGAAGTGATCAGAAAAATGGTGCCAGATATCAATAGATGGAAGTGTTCAGTCAACTGGAGCAAAAAGAGAATGCTCAATATGGGCGATTCCACATCCACCCAACAATCCGACTCAACAAGGATCTAGATGAGACCACCTCTCCTCAAGCCGCTCAGGCGAAGATATGGGAAATGAGATGCGAAAGATAATTGTGTGAGATATTTTTTCGATAAAGTTTAAGGATCAGACTCTTATATAAGGTACTTCCAACAAGTATAACTTAGTTAGACATTATTCTTTTTTCAAAAACTGTCTTTCATTCCGCAACATACATCACAGCAGAAACGACACTGGAATTGCTCATTCTAAGGGGGTTGACTTTCGGGTAGAAATATTTATAGGTATATGTAATTTTTTATGGGTAATAATGTCTGATATGAGATATAATGGTGTAGATACTAGAGATAATAAAATCCCCGAATACGATCTTAGAAACCTAGGATATTGTTTTAAGGATGATAAAATGATAAGCACACAGAATATATTAAATATTTTGATAGATAAAAGTCGCAAAGGAGATGAGTCCGAAATGCGACTGAAAATCACAGAAAGAGATAACAGAAGAGATATCGAGGAAATTGAATCCATCATGAAATTTAAAAATATTATGGATGAGTTTTACGGATGATATGCGTTGATAAACGATGAGACAATTCAATTGGAAAAAGAGGATCAGTACCCGGATGAGATAAAAGAAAAAATAATTGAGGCCTTAAGAAAATATCAAGAAAACGAAGAAGATGGTGAGACAGATCCATACACAAATCTACAAGAGGATATGGAATTCGATGAAAAGAATAAAAAAATAATCAAGAAACTAGAAAAATTTTGATTAAAGCGAATGGAAGAATTTAGAATACAAAAGGATATATGCGATGAGAATGGTATAGGACACTTTTTTGACCAATACATCATTATTGAGGATCTTCAAAAATTCATCAGTTTTCTCAAAAAAGTAAGACGTACTGATAAGTTAGAAACAGACATTCTACATATCATATGATGCTTTGCGACTCAAATAATGGAATATTGATACAGTGGAGGTATAAAAAAATAAAATCAGAAACATTACAACTATACAACGAATTAGTTAGACTCGCCATACGAGATGATTATGATAATGCTCTCTATATAAGCCTATACGATGCTATACAAGAATGAACTCTGGAGAATGTTATTGAATTATATAAGATGGGGTTCTATGTAGAAGATCGATCAAAAAGATCAGCAGTAAAAGGCTATAGATCACCAGAATTCATTAAGGACATGAAATATTTAGTAAAAAACAAAGAAGATGATCTTCTTGTAGATAGAAAGATTCGATTCAACGAATATATGGAAGACATAGAAGAAACCATTTCTATTCTACTGAATATAGATAAAAAGAAAAAAACATTCATAAACTGAAAGTTAGATTTGCTTAAAGGGTTAGAATCCCTCATGAAATCACTCAAAAAAGATATTGCCTTATCTGATGAGTTCATTGGGAATATCAAGGATTATTATGAGAGAACACTCAAATTATAAAATCCTATCAAAAAAAACTCTCCTCTCCTCAAGCCGATCAGGCGAAGATATGGGAAATGAGATGTGGAAGATAATTATGTGAGATATTTCTGATACGCGTTGTGAGCTGGACTCTTAGATGGGAAACCCAAATGAAATCCAGCTCAAATAAAAACTCAGTGGGTGATTGATATCACACATTTACTTTGGGTGTAATATCAAACATTTACTCCCCCTTTTTTGGCATGTGTCCTTCTTACCAAGATGTTCACATTTTTTGCCTTGATTGGTACATTTGACTTTTTTCGACATAGAAACTGGTTTAAATTAACTATTATTTTGGATTTTTATTTCAGAATCAACAATCTACCTATTTCCTCACGATAGTCAAGGCGAATCAATATCTAATCGCTAAGCTCAGACAATCCAACAATCTTTTTCACTTTTGAAAAAATGATCAGACTAGATGCGCCCTGAATTACAAAGCATAACTAATCTGACCATTAAATAACAGAAATCCCAAACTAATTATCCCGGGGATTCTGGAATAATAATTTGCATGTTCGGGAGTTGCTTCAGCATCCAGGCATATCTTCTATCGATGATACGCTGGAGCGAAGGACACACATTGTAATTTTTTTTCTTTTTCCTTTTCATGATATCGTAGGATTTATATTTCCTCCCATATATTCATTTATTAATAAAAGTCAATCCGATAACAATCGAGAGAAAAATTGAGAGCTCAGAGAAAGAAAATCCCTACCCGCTCGCGGGACCCTTCCCTTAAAGGGGGCACATCAATCTGGTTACTTTTTCTCTCTCAACAAAAAAAATCATCAACAAAAAAACACCATCACGCTTAAACGTTTAAACGCTTTAACGTTTCAACCCTGTTAGAGGCTAAGAAGCACATACGCACCCAAACCAAGCATCAGCAATCCTACAATGAGATGGATCAGTTTGGTATTTTTATGTTTAATCTCTGCTAAACGATCTACCGATCTGACGCCGAAAGCCACGAGGAAGGCTACGATCAGCATAGGTAGAACGAACATGAGATTGTAGAAAACGAGATAGATATATCATCGATGCGTCAATGTCGAGCTTTGAGAACTGAGATATCATAAGATGGTGAAGTACGGTCCTGAAGAACATGGGAGCAAGAAGAGACTGACAAATACACCGACGACAAATGCGCCGAGAGGAGATGAGACGCCTTCGATCAAGCCCATCATCTTGGGTCTTCGACTCAGAGGGACTTCCATAATAAACCATTTTCCATATCGGAAATAATCTTTCAAGTTGGCAAGTCAGACTAAGAGGCCGAGAATTCAGACGATAAGTTTGATAATGAAGGTATTGTTCGCGTTGGCCAGCGCTGAGAAAAGTCAGATCCCCATACCCAAATATGTAAGGAAGATCGCTCATGCAAAAAGCGTACCTGCAAGCAAGGTCTTTTTTCTACTCTTATGTTTGGTCAAAATGGTCGTGAGCAAAAGCAACATGACCGCAAAAGCGCAGGGATTGATTGCATCGGATAAGGCTGCGGGCAGCATCACTCAGAAAAATCATAATCTTTTTTGCCAGCTTAACGTATCGCTGAGTACATTCGTGGTCCCCGTGAAAGTCGTGTCTTTGCATGCTGCGGCTTGTTTGGCGAGTTGTCAGGAAAAATAATCGATGATATTGGGAGCGCCATTGATGTAATTACATTCAGCACCGCTGGTAATGATCAAGAAAGGGACGCCGATCTTATCATAGGTGAGATTATGTTTCGTGAGATAGCCGTCTAATTCTTTACGATTGTCCGCATTGAAAAATACTTCTTCCTGCTTCAGATCAAATTTCTTGGATATTTTATTGTCCTTGATATACTGCTGCACTATAGCACAATTGGGACATCCATTCCCATAGAACAGAATGTATTCTTGAGCAAAACTGAAACTGATCATCGCAATGAAAGCGAGAAACAATCAAATAATATATTTCATAGAATGAACAATGAACAATTAAAAATTAACAATGATGGTATCTTATTGATTTCTGATTTGCAACAATCTATGATAATTCTACTTTCTACCTTCTACTTTCTACCATCTATTTCTGATTCATCTGCTGATAATTCGTTGCTTCTATCGTGAGATTACCATCTCCATCTACCGTGACAGAGATCAGATAATTGATTTTCGTATCCGTCAAATTATGATTGGTATATATTACTCACTTTGCCAGTGATTGGGTATCTAAGCCCGAGATCTGCACTCCTCCACTCAGGAGATTTTGCGCTTGTTGCAATTCTTGAGAGATGGATAAATGCGCGCCACTTGCGATGCGCGCTGCCTCTTGTAAGGCGTGATCATAATCTCCTTGATACACGAGATAGAGAGAATCATACCCGGTACCGTTCACACGAGTCTGCTTAGAAAGCGCCGCATCTAATTTCATCCCGACAGGCAGAGTCAGTCCTTGTTGCTGTGCCCAAGCAGGCAAGCTGCCAATCTTTTTTTGATCGTTGATTGTCTTTTCTACAGACGCAAAACTATCTTTGAGTTCTTGCTCAGTAAGTTGAGTATATTTTGCCTGAAGTTGTCTCAGTGTGGTCTCAGCATCTTCGGGACTCACCGTTCACGAAAGGATCTGCTCCGTCAATGCACTGATCTCATTTTGTAATCCTACAAGATCGCTGATAGAACCGACATTATTACGATGTCCGCAACCTGTCAAGGCCAAGAAAGAAACAGCGAAGACTGCCACGAAAAAATACTTTTTCATGAAAAAAATGAAAAGAATAAAAATTAATTATGGAAAAGCTCCTTATTCTTAAGTACAAGTAATACCAAGATAAATGACAATATAAGATCCAGAAATGAAGATCCTAAACTTCCATAACTTGATGATACATAAAACCCGCTTGGAAGCAGTGAAATGATGAAGGTAATCAAAGTCACGATAAATCATAAAGCCACCAAAGCCAAGACCCGCTTTTTAAATTTAATCATTCAGATACCACTGACGAGTGAAATCAGAGAAAATAATACCGCGAGAAGGATATAGATGATCACACGTATTCCTACGCCGAAACCAAAACTAAATGCGAATCCCAATCCACTTAAAGAGACGAGGAAGGAAAAAATGCCGATGATGCCGGTCACGACAGAGATCCATCCGAGCACGATAAAGATAGTCCTGAGATAAGGAGCAATTTTTTCGTTGATATCATTGACGGCATGAGAAGCAAGGATGCTCTTGAGCCATTTCATATTCATACATTTCCCTAGTCGTCACATATGCATCAATTTCTCCATATGTTGATCTAATTTCTTTTCAGCGACATCAAGATTATTTTCATCAAAGATTTTCTTCGCGTGATGGACATGTTCATTTTCCATAGGAATATATTTAAGGAGTAAAAGTTGTTTAGCTTATAGGGAAAGCGGATATCATTTCAAGTAGTCTAAGGAGAAGTTTAGGGGCTTAGAAGTTTAGGGGCTTGGACATTCCTAAGCATCTAAAAGACTAATCATCTAAACATCTATTCCCATAGACTTTACGACCGATTTAGCGATCATCAATTCCTCATCCGTAGGAATAACCACGACCATCACTTTGGAATCTTTCGTAGAGATCACACGTTCTTGCGTATCAAGATTATTCTGAGTGTCATCAAGCTTCACTCCTAACCACGCCAGCTTCTCCATCAGCAGTTTTCTCGCAACCGCAGATCACTCCATCACCCCAGCCGTCAAAACGATCGCATCGACACCATTCATTAAAGCGACATAGGATCAAATATATTTCACGATACTATCGATATACATCTCAAGAGCTAACTTGCTCCTTGCATCCTGCAACCTGCAACCCTCCAAAATATCTCTGAAATCACCGGACTTCCCAGAGACTCCGAGCAGACCACTCTCTGTATTCAGAATATATTCCATTTGATCTGGAGAAAGTCCTTCTTTATTCATCAGATACATAAGGACACCAGGATCTACATTCCCAGATCTCGTCCCCATCATCGCACCTTCCATCGGCGTCATCCCCATCGACGTCTCAAGCACTTTTCAATCTTGAATAGCGGTTATACTGACTCAATTACCCACATGACAAGTAATCACCTTAGAATTAGTCATTGGTAATTGGTAATTAGTAATTAGTTGTTCGTAGACATATTGATGGGAGGCTCAGTGAAATCCATATCTCCTAATTTTATATTGCTCATAATATTTATAAGGAAGTGCATACAGATAATGTGCAGGTTCCATACTCTGATGAAATGCCGTATCAAATACCGCCACTTGAGGCACTCCCGGGAAGAGTTCTTTGCATGCGAGGATTCAAGCGAGATTCGCAGGATTGTGCAAAGGAGCCAAGTCGCTACATTGTTCGATCTTTGCAATCACGTCATCATCTATGATCACAGCATCTTCGAAATATTCCCCTCAATGAACGACCCTATGTCCAATCGCAGAAATAGAACTTAGATGGGAGAGCTTAGACCTTAGAATCTCATCGATAACTAACTGAAGCGCTTCTTTATAATTTTTTACCGAAGAACCTTTTTCTCAGATTTTCTCCACGTTTCACTTGATCAGCACGGATTGATCAGTCATATCCAAGACCTGATATTTCAAGGAAGAACTTCAGGCATTGAGGACAAGGATTTTCATAGACATGGATTAAAATATTAAAAAATTTAGAACATTAAAAAAATACATCGTACGATACTCTGTACAATGTATGCATTGGAGATGATTTTTCAATTGGAAAAGAAGGAATGCTTATCCTTGTGAACCCTTTATTTTGTCCAGAATATTTTTTATCTCATCAAGAGATGCTTTCACTTCAGTTATTATCTTTTTATCAGAAGCCGTTAATTTGTTCCATAAGCGATTTATTATACCCATTGCCCACAGAGAAGATTGTGCGAGAGAAGCTTCAATAGATGGGATAACGTTATTCTTATCATCGTCCTTCAGCCCGTCCTCGGAATGAGTAACCAATGCCTCGACTTCACTGAGTAGATCATCTGCGATCATCTCTACGGTCTCAACTTCCTGCATAATAATATGTTCCCACTCTTTATAAACCGCAGCATATTTCTCGGTATCTCTCTTATCTTCCTTCTGAGAATGCAACGCTTCAAACGCCATGTTCAATTCTGCAAATGGTCTGGTCAGAGCGTTCAGATTATCAATTCTTGTTTTATGAAAGGGTGGGCGTTCATCTTCTTTAGTAGCCTTCGCTTGAGCAAGACGACTTTGTAAATCAATAGACAACGCACTTACATGTCCAATGTAATCCTGCAATAGGACCTCCATGAGTTCAGGTTTTGCCCAATCATTTAAAGGTCAGTAGTTGTCTACAAATCTGTCCCTTGTTCCACTTCTGTTCTTATGGTCCGCAGAATGTAACTCCCCATGAATAGAATCATAAGAATAAAATTGAGCATGCTTATTATCAGATTGGTGCAATGTATATATCAATTCATATTGATTCAATACAGATACCAATTGATCAACTTGTTTGGTAAATAGTTCTGCAAACTTCGCTATCTGAGCGACGAGAGGATGATCAGGGCCAAAAGATACTAGCTTCGCTATCGTAGAAATGGAGGGTTCAATAAAATTTTTTCTTATATGATCCCCAAAGTCTGCCCTCTTATCCTTATCGACAATACCTTCCTTCAATTCATCTATCACTTCAGAACAACTTACATTAATTTCGATTAATTTTTTTATTAACGGCTGCTCGATACCAACAATATCTTGTGGGATTTCAATCTTAGCCTTATCCAGATCATAAGCCAACTTACCAAAACTCAATTCTTTAAAAAGCACAGAAAATTTAGTAGAATTATTATTTAATTTTTCAAAAACAGTAGTTACCAAAGTATCCATTGCGTTTTCCACATCCTTCTGATCATCAAGAGCAGCATCGATCATGCCCATCATTCCTTTGATATCCTCGTCGATAGCGACACTTTTATCTGCTGGCAAATCACCCTCTTGAGTCTTCCTAAACTTGAGCGCAGTCGTTAAAGATTTCCTAACTGCCTCACCTGCAGTTCATGGCGTTTTCTTTCCAGCTTCCTTAAGTTGGAGAAGTGATTTCTTGAGTGTCTCTTTAGGAAGATTGTTTGTTGCATTTCCACTCATAATAAAAGAAAAAATGAATTAAAAATTTATTTAATCAATTCCATCGCTTTAGATATTTTTTTATCTAAGGTAGCAAGTTTTTGTTCGTACGAATGAGATAAATCGTCATGTTGCTTCTTAAGCTTCTGACATTGCTTCATCTGTGCAGCATCATTGGTCTGGCGAAAAAGATCCGTACAAGTTTTCATCATATGGATAATCTTCTCTGACTTGGTATGATACTCTTCTTTAAGCCCCAACAATTCTTTGATAAGCGCTTGGAGTTTAGCATCATTATTGTTCATGAGTGAAAAATAAGAGATAAATATACTGCGATTATAATCATTCTGAGATGGATATTGAACCCTCAACACGAGACACAAGAAGAGACATAACGACCGTAATACTACATGAGTACATTAAGATTTTTTCTCTTCTCCCTCAGGAAGAAATGATGTTAAGGTACCTTTTTGCAAGATCGCCAACTTCTTTTGCAAATCATCTACAAGCGTACGAGACGCCACATACTTTGGATTTTCAGATCAATGATCATTTATCAATTTATTGGCATCATCAATAAATTTCTGAAATGCTTGTTTATATCAATGATACCATAAGTTTATTTGATTATAAGATGCATGATCAGATTTTGCAGGGATTTTATCTAGTGCATCAGCCTGCATAGCCAGAGGAGAAGTTAGAGAAAGTCCATCACCGCCTAGCTCACGGATTCTACTAACCACATCACTGAAACACGTAGATAAATAACTTTCACTTGTCATATATTTTTTGATTTCCTTTTTTATGTCATCAACACTAGCTGATAATTGTCTTTTTTTCTCATTCACTTCGGTTCAGAACGTTCTGATTTGAGTATCAAACCAATCCATAAGCCCGATCCCCAGTGACTGACCCATCATTAATTTATCAATCTGCTTAGCCTTTGAATCAACAGATGGTTTTGTTTTGAACAAACGTCATGTTTCACTAAAATCTCTAAGCATAGTAGCATTATTTCAAATCACAGGGATGATTTTTTCCAAGCTCTCAATAACTTCTATAAAAACACCTGAATTATTTCCCACTTGAGAATTTATATATTTATTTTTATTTTCTATCATGTCTTTATGTTTCGTGTTCACAGATGCATATTCATTCTCCAATAGTACCAACGATCATTTATTTTCATCAGTATTTGCACAATAGTCAGCAATAATACCATCCCATCACGACGTATTATTATGATTCTGATTCATCACGACGCCATTCGTGTTATTAATCACATCACTAAGCTTAGCCAGACGATTACCCAAAACTCATGCAGACTCTATATTTTCTATATAAGTTTGAATTTTATCTGTTGTGAAATCTCTCCCTCCGTTCAAAAGGACCTTACTACCAAGAGATAACATCTCATCTAAATAATTACTAATATTTTTCTCTATACCCTGCATCACATGAGGATCATCCAAACGTATCCCTCGTAAACCAACATCGTTATACTTCTTAAGATCGGACATCTCAGACATTGCCTGATGAATGATTTTTTCTTTCCAGAGAATAACTTTCTTATTTTCCTTAGACGTTTCCCGCCCATCGATATCTTCTGGACTCAAAGCTCAATCCAACAGAATGCCTGGATTTCAAATCGTGTTCAGCCAAGGAGCGTTTATATCCACTGTAGATACATCATGATAAATACTCGCTTTAAGTATATTTGAATTGAAATTATTTGGCCAATTTCCTTCAATCTGCAAAGCTTCTTCAAATTGAGGTTTTAAATCTGGGGGCAAAATTTTGGAATAAAATTCTTTAATCCTAGCGAGATCAATTTCTTTTCATTTACGATTCTGCACATCCTCCGACACCTTCCTAAACTGCTCTTCATACTTCTTCACGGTCGAAACAAATTCAGTGGCCTTCTCAAGAAGCGATTGTTTATTTACATCATCAATAGCGTCATCTGTCTTGATTGCGTCTTGTACTTCCTCTAGAATAACATTAAATTCTCCACGATCACCAGGGATCTTTTCATAATGAGACAGAGAACAAGCATTAAGCAGTTTAGTAAAGAAGATTTTTGCTGTCTTAAGCCTCTCCTCAAGAGATGATTGCCTTGATTCATTTTGTGAATATTGGTCTTCATCTACAGATTTTTTCAGTTGCTCTGGGGAGAAGAATAATTGATTTGTAATCTCACTTTCCCACACAGTATAATTTTTTCTTTTCATCTCCCGATCCACATCAAGAGCAAGTTGCTCTGTAATATAATTTTCAGCATTTGCTTTGCCGACAACGTCAAGATTCTGCTTGATATCATTATTATCGACATTGGCAGAGAAGAATTTATCTACTAATTCCTGAGAAGTAGGTATGTATTGGACAGCATCCAGATATTTACATCTCCAGTTATAAAACGCTAATGCATTCGCCCAAAGAACATCCTTATCAACAGTTACTATTGTATTCCTAGACAGCCATTCATCAATAACATATTTAATGTTAGTTTCCAAAGATTCCTTTGTTTCACAGGCTATAATTTTATCATTCCAAAGAGAATTCTGGAGACTATCACATAACGTTTTCAACCCGCCTTCTGACTTAATTGCCAATAAATCTTTCTGTTGCTCAACAAGAGAGACATGATCTTCAACTACTTTCTTGGACAATTCATCCTTCTGAGTTCTAAAGAGGGCCATGATCGGGCTCAGACTAACCAATTCTTCCATACCTAATTCTCTAGAAACATCCTTTTCACATTGGATACGTAATCCATCATTTACTCCGATTATTTTTTTATCCAACTCACCTCTTTTTTCTGTAACATCCATAACCAATCCATCTGCCTGCTCTTTCGCCCATGTATTATTATTGAGCTCAGTTTCCCCACAATTTCTCAGGAAATTATTCATCTGATACCTAAATTGCTTCTGTGACGTAACTATGCTCTCTGGATCGCCAGCAAGATCATAAGTAGCATCATAATTCTCCTGGATTGGACTATATCTAGATAATAATGTATTATAATAAACTTTCAGATCTTGTTCCTGTGTATGGATATTATTCACGACTTCCTGAAGTGTAGACAGAGAAGTCTTTATTGTCTCTAGAACAGTGGCCAAGAGCAATACATCCTCTTCGGGTTGATCCTTTCTAGCGGATATTTTTTCATACCATTTATCTGCTAATGACTTATATGATTGAATTGTTTTAAAATTTACGTTATCTTCATTATTCTTAGAGATAAGTGTTGCTGCAGTAGGGACACCATAAACTTGGCCCAATGGGACAACTTTTTCACTCATCATATCAATCATAGTCTGTATCGTTTCAACCTCCTGCAACTTCACATCTTGTACAATACTGACTATATGCCCATCATCCATCTTATGAGTACGAAGTGTCGACAAAGAATTAATCCCCGTCTCAAAACCAGACTGAAGATCTCCAAGTGCTTTTAACTTCGTAGCAAAATCTTGTTGTTGGTTCGCCTCAGCCATGATATGTTGAAATTTCATATAGCTTATAGCGAGATCTTTCTGATAATTTTCTATAAAAGAAGCTCTGAGTGCTATATCTTTATCGTCCTTCAACGTCGAGACAAGATCCGATAACGATGAAGCATAATAAACATTATCCTTCACCCCAGACTTTTCTATCACATGTTTATTTTTGCGGTCGGCCATATTCCAGACACTCAATAACCTTGTTATCTGTTCTTTAAACAAAGACCCAAGTTGCTCTTGATAATCATCAGGAAGAGTAGAGACATCCTTAGTTATGACACGAATAATATTCTCAATAAGTTTCTTCATCATAGAGCCAAATTCATTACTCTTCTCAGAATTCAATATCTGCTTTAATAGATCTATATCCTTAGAATTGTTCACATTGGTTTCAATAACCTCATGAAGGACGTGTCTAATGAGAAACTGCACTATTACCGGGTCGTTTATTTCAGTATGTCGTTGCGTAAGCCATCTCAATTTGTCAGAAACATCACCACTGACATATTGTTCAGTAAGTTGTTTTTTCTTATCAGGAGCATAGTAATGACTATCCTTCAAAACAAAATACTCATTAATATAATTCAATCGGATTTGTCTCTTTTCCATAAGAATGTTTTTCATGTTTTCTACATCACCACGCAATGATGAATCCACCAACTCTTGAGCAACAGAACCCAAAGAAAGGATATGGTTAGAGATTTTATCGATATCGTTTTTGATGATTTTCATTGATTCTGAGTAGAAACTATTTTTCTCATTAAGTCCCCCATGCCTATCGATATCTTTATCAAGAGATGCCACGAAGTTGGCTGTTTCTTCGAGCAGCTTCTTTATTCCAAAGTCAAGAAATTCAGGGCCACCTCCACAGTCCACATCACCACACTTCTGAAGGCACCATTGTCGTTTGCTATCACCGTCCTGCCATCTAACATAATCTCGTTCTGGCAGAGAGGACTCATTTCTAGATTTTTTCAAATAATTCATACGGTTATCTTTAAAAGAAAATCTATTACAGATACTCAATGCAGAATCAACTTTAGCCTTTATCTCTGTTTTCATACCAACATCTTCGATACGAGGCAATCGAGAATAGAGTTTTTGAATGATCTTCTTGATATCTTCTATAGATGAATAATTACTATCATTAGACTTTAATGTTCCTAATTTTTCATCTAATACTTGAAGTTTCCTCTGACACAATCAGTAAAAAACTCCTTTAGCAACTCAAGACAATCATGAGTTTCTTTTATTCAATAGCCTATCTAAATTATACTCTATATTATCATCCTGAGTGACGACAAGCGTATCGAGTTTATTTCCATTGAAATAATAGAATGCTTTATCTCCTTTACTGGGAACGGAATTGTAATATATGTGAGTATTTATTCTCGAGAATAGTTGGATGAAATATTCAGGAGACTGTCCTGCAAGCAGACCAGATTTAGGAGGAAAGTCCTGGTAATGAATACTATCTAATGCTGCAATGACGCCGGGCTCAACAGGATCAGTTTCTGGATTAGGCTCAAATTTTTTAACTATCTTTTCCAACTCACCCATATCCTTAAAATGTGCGAGTTTCTCTGGAGTATCATCCGTTATTTTATTTTTCACATCCTGGGGGACAGTAATCTTAAGATCCTCTGTCGTAAAATCAGGTTTCAGATTGGATCACAATTCACACAAATTAGCAGGGATCGTGGTAACTTTTGCACTTTCCAAATTAGATTTCAGTCTATCATATTTCAAATCCTCCAAAAGACGCTGAAACAGCTCAGGATATTTTTCTAATTTTTCAAAAAGACCATTAACAATTTGATCTATATTGTTGATTACGTTTTCTTCTTCAGTAACAGCAGCATTAATAAGTGCATTCATTTCTTCAAGAAGAGTTTCTGCTCCTGTAATACCTTCTATCTTTTTTTTAGATTTTTTCCCAAGGGCATCTTGAAGCGAATTTTTGATGACTTTTGTGACATCAACGCCAGCTTTTTGCGCCTTTAAAATAGCATCTTCAAGAGTGCTTTTGGGAAATGCATCTGTAGCACGTTTTGTAGTCATGAGAATAGGGGAAGAATGTAAAATGCCTTCTACTTAATAGTAGCTTCCATAGAATGAGATATCTTGGTTTCAAGCAATGCAATCCTTTTCTGATAGGATTGAGATAATGCTTCATGTTCTTTTTTTAATTTCTGACAACGCTTTGCATCATCTACATTATGAGTTTTAGCAAAGAGCTCAGCACATGTTTTCATCTGAGAAACAATAGTCTCAGACCTATCACGATACTCTTCTTTAAGCCCGAGTAATTCCTTGATGAGTACCTTGAGAAGATCATTATTATTTTTCATGAGGATAAGAGAAAAGAATAAATATGGAATAAATATGGAATAATTATAAACAATTTTATTTATTTGTCAAATATTGGATATGGTAAATTTTTGAGAGAGGATATCACATCAAAAGCTTGAAAAATAGGGATAGAAATATATAAGCGAATCACAACATAAGGACAATCAAATAATGGCCCCAGATGGCTTCAGATGGCTTCAGATCGCTCAATAATATGTGGCAACATGCGACAATATGCAGCCTTTATCATTTTATCACTCTTCATGAAAAAATTCCTCGTCACTACCCCCATATACTACCCCAATGGCTACCCACATATCGGCCACGCATACGCGAGCTTCATCGCAGATTTTTATGCGAGATACAAAAGATTGCTGGGATATGAAGTGAAATTCTCCACCGGCAACGATGAAAATAGCCAGAAGATCGTCCAATCAGCTCAACAAGAAAACAAAGATATCATGACCTATCTGGACGAGATGGGTGAAAAATGGAAACAAGTCTGGAATGATCTCCAGATCAGCTATACTGACTTTATCAGGACGACCCAACCCGATCACAGAGCCCTCGTGCAAAAAATGCTTCAGACTTCTTTCGATAAAGGAGATATCTACGAAGGAGAATATAAAGGATATTACTGCGTAGGTTGTGAAGGGTTTAAGACAGAAAAAGATCTGGTACTCAAGGACGGTCAGCTTGTCTGTCCCGATCACCTGACCAAGCCTGATTTGATCGTAGAAAAGAACTGGTTTTTTAAGCTCAAAAATTATCAGACCGCGATAGAAAAATTTTATGACAAAAATCCGACCTTTCTCATCCCTCAGTATAGATTCAATGAAGTAAAATCATTTGTAAAATGAGGATTGGAAGATTTCTCCGTCTCCAGAGAAACGAACAAGTTTTGAATACCGCTCCCCTTCGATGATAAACAAGTGACCTACGTACGATACGACGCACTGTTTAATTACGTCACCGTCTGTCAACAAGATAATTTTCGATCTGAAGATACGGAGATCGTCCACATTTTAGGCAAGGATATTAGCAGGTTTCATGCGATCTTTCGACCTGCAATGCTGATGAGCACAAATACCCGTTTGCCCGATCAAGAATTCATTACAGGATTTTTCACCGTGGATGGACATAAGATGAGTAAGTCATTGGGCAACGTGATCGACCCGATCGAGATGGTAAAAAATTATGATAGAGACGCGTTAATATTTAATCTCCTCTACGACGTACCTATAGGTGCCGACTGAGATTTCTCCGAAGAGAGATTATCAAATTTGTATGAAAGCATGCTCATCGGTGGACGATGAAATCTCGTCAATAGAGTAACGAGTTTATGTAAAAAATATGAGATCACCGAAGGGAAATGCAAAGATGGCGATATTGCACGTCTCAGTGAAGACGAAAACAATCCACTCTTTGAAATGTTTAGCAATGGATTTGATGCGCATAAGTTGCATCAGAGATACTTAGATAATGCAGATATTAACTGATATCTCCAGGACCGATATAAATTAGTCCAAAAGGCGAATGAATTTATCACCAAAGCAGAACCTTGGGTCAAATGGAAAAATCCAGAAACGAAACAGCAGGCTGAACAAGATCTCAAGTTCCTCTTGTATGTCACGAAAAACCTCGGTCTCCTCTCAGCTCCCATCCTTGTAAACGGATTTAGAAAATTGCAAAATATTTTGGGAAATGATGATCTCAACAAAATCGCATCTTCAAAAAATACCATGAATGATGATTTCAAAAACGTCTTCGATATGGAAAGCTTCTCCGTAAATTTAAATCCAGAAATAATGTATGTGAAGAAAGAGAAGTAGAATTTCTAATTTTCAATTTCTAATTTTCAAAGAATTTCTAAGCCCTAATTTTAAATGTTAAAGCGTAAAACTCCGATTCAAGTCGTCGCGACACCCTCCTTCGGCGGGCAGGCTTGTCTAAGCATTATAAGTGATAAACACATCCTTCCGCCATAAACAAACCAACCAAGACGTGGCCAGGAAGGCAGGTCTTTCTGACACAGGGCAGATTTTGATATCATTAAATATATCAGATATAATTTCCTGCCGTGAGGCTGGACTGGAAAGACCACTCTGACTAAACAAACTCCTGGCCGAGACATCGTGTACTCTGTCGAGGCCTAGACTTTTTTGCATACTTTTTGTGGCAATGACAAAAAGTATGTCCCCGAAGGGTACCAGAAATGAGTCTTAACAAAACACTTATTTAGCGAGAGAGTATTACTTCAATTTTTTCTGCACAAATATATAGGTAAGATATGACACGAGAAGAATAATCACCAATGAGCAGAGTGTCCCTCGATAGATTCACAAAGGAGGATAAAGATATCTCACTGCCATCGCGTAGATAACAACGGTGATGAGCCCTGTCACTACCAATGACTTTGCCAGAGACAAAGAAAATTCTAATCATCTTGAAAAATATCAGATAATCAATGTTGTCGAAAACATAGCAGGAAATGCCGCGAAAATTACGCCAAAAATCACTCATCATATTTTACTTGCGAACACAGCAAAAGCGATCACAAGACCACCAAATACTGCACGTCGCAGGAATTGCGAAGTGGTTTTTTTGATACTGATACCTTTTGCGGAAGGGATGGAAAAACATTTTTCCAATATAATATATGACCCGACGAGGATAATACCATACAAAAGTAATGACCAACCGAAGCTATTAAATCACGACAACACAATAGTTCCTGCAAGGAGAAACCATACAAGGAAGGCAATGCTAATCGCCGCCCAGAATCCTGTCTTTCTTGCTAGGAGCACATAAATGACTACAAACAATCAAGTAAATCATTCAATCAATGGGAAGGTATTGGTAGAGTGGGCAACAATTGCTGGCGAATGTATGAGTGAAACAAAAAAAAATGCAAGCACTGAAGTGGATGGTAGTCATCAGAGGAATCAGCCTATCTTACTTCCAAAACGATCTGCAATAAGTGTTGTAGTTGCAATCCAAAGTCCACCGACAATAAATGCAGAAAGAATATGCAACCAGACATAGGTGTCGAGCATCGATAATGCTAACCAGCAAATAAATTATTTCTGTATTTCCAAAATACCATCAAACGCCTCCATAACCTCATTCATAAATTCTGGGTCCTTATCTAATCAATTTTCCTTGATAAGTCACATCACTCGCTCTATTTTTTCTTGCTTCTCTTTGATCTTCTTGAGCTCCTTGGCATCAACCACAGCCAAATCTACATCTTGTGGTTTAGGATCTTTTGTCATTTGATACATCATAAAATCTAAAATCCTATATTTCAAAAACACTCCGCCATTTAACATTCAACATTTAGCATTTAACATTCGTTACTTAGTAACGATAATGTTCTGCTTTGAATGGTCCATCCAAAGGCACTCCAATATATTCCGCTTGTCTAGGAGTCAGTACATCCAATTCCA